>JAPSJG010000102.1 GCA_031178305.1 Sinorhizobium sp. | reverse complement strand
CGCCGCAGGTTTCCGAAGTTCACTCCAGGGTAAATCAGCCGGTCAGAAATCGGTAGAAATGCATCCGCGTGTCACCAAAGGTGCGCACATCCAAGGGCTCAAAGGCCGCGGATAAGCGCGGCTCCACATCCGCACGCTCCTCCAAGATCGCCAGGGCGCCGCGCACGAGCCACCCGCCGGCGGAGGCCGCCTCGAGCGCGCGCTCTCCGAGTCCCTTGGCATAGGGGGGATCCGCGAAAACCAGGTGGAACGGCTCCATTGTCCCGGCCAAACCGAGATCGGTCGCATCGCGCCGAAAGATCTTGGCGCGTCCTTGAAGCCCAAGCGCTTCGATATTGACGCGAAGGAGACCGCGGCCCTCGACCCCCTGCTCGACGAAGAGCGCCTGGCGACAGCCGCGCGACAGCGCCTCGAGGCCGACCGCGCCCGTGCCGGCGAAAAGATCGAGGACCCGCGTACCGTCGAGCGCCTCGGGATAGCTGTGGCTCAAGATATTGAACAGGCTTTCGCGCGTCCGGTCGGTGGTCGGCCGGATATCGTTGGAATTGGGCGTGGCGAGCGTACGACCACGAAATTCTCCGCCAACGATGCGCACGGCCGATTACTTCCCCTTGCCGCGCGGCTTGCCGCCGCCGGTACGGCCACCCGGCTTACCGCCTGACTTACCGCCTGGCTTGCCGCCACCTGGCTTGCCGCCGCGCGCTCCTGGCGAGCGTGGTGCGGAGGATTTCGCGCCGCCCGGTTTTGCGCCTGCAGGTTTGCCGCCGGCAGGCTTCGCCCGTGTGCGATCGCCGGAGGGACCCTTCTCCTCAGCGCGGCGCGGCGGACGTGCGGCGCGTTCGCCGCGCGGGCGCTCGCCCACCTCCCGGCGCGGCGGACGATCACCGTGATCGCGCGAATTCCGCTCGGCGCTTTCTGCGGGACGGCGTCGCTCGAAACCGCCGGCGGTCGTTTCACCCTTTCGGCGCGCGGTCTTGTCCGCACGGCCCTTGGCGGCTGGGTCGTGAACGCCCGCTGTCTTCGCCGCGGCGCCGGGCTTGTCACGGCCGGTACGCTTCGCCTCCGCATCCTTGCCGCGCGTGGATTTGGAATCATCCTGTTCCGCTTTCGGCTTCTTGGCGGCAACGGGGCGGGCGCCCGGAGCCATCCACACATTCGACGCGCGACTGCGGCGCTGCGCCGGGCGAGCCGGGCGGTCTTCGGACCTGCCGGGCCCACGCTCGCCGCGCTCATGCGGGCGGCCATCGGCACGACGCGTATCGAGGCGCGCCAGCGCCCGTTCCCGCTTGTCCTCCTTGCGGTTCTTGCCGCGACCGGGCTGGTCGTCAGCCGTTTCCTCGTGGCGATCCTCCGCTTCACCTGCGGCGGGCTGGTCGTTATAGAGCGGCGCCTCGAAATTCGCCTTCGCTTCTTCGATCAGCCGCGGCCCAAGCTGTTCTCTGAGCGTCCGGCCGCGGATTTCCTGCACCTCTCCCTCCGGCAGGTCGCCGAGCTGGAAAGGACCGTAGGAAATGCGGATCAGTCGGTTCACGTCGAGCCCGAGCGCGCGGAGCACGTTTTTGATTTCGCGGTTCTTTCCTTCACGCAGGCCCATGGTGATCCAGACGTTCGATCCCTGGACCCGATCGAGCGTCGCATCGATGGCGCCGTAGAGCACGCCGTCGACGGCAATACCCTCCTTCAGCCGGTCGAGCGCGGCCTGGTCGATCGTGCCATGCGCCCGAACGCGATAGCGGCGAAGCCAGCCGGTCGAGGGCAGCTCGAGCACGCGGGCGAGCCCGCCGTCATTCGTCAGGAGCAGCAGGCCCTCGGTGTTGATGTCGAGACGACCGACCGACAGCACGCGCGGCAAGTCCTCCGGCAGGTTGTCGAAGACCGTCGACCGACCCTCGGGATCGGCATTTGTCGTCACCAGACCGGCCGGCTTGTGATAGAGCCAGAGACGGGTGCGCTCGATGCCCCGGACCGGCCGGTCATCGACCTCTATCATGTCGGCGAGGGTTGCGTTGACGACGGGTGTTTCGAGCACCACGCCGTTCAACTTGACACGCCCTTCCATGATCATCCGCTCCACGTCACGCCGGGAGGCGACGCCGGCACGCGCCAGCAGCTTCGAGATGCGTTGCGGCTCGTCCGCGCCAACGGCTGCCGCCGCGACGCCATGCTTTGCAGCGTGGCTCTTCTTGCCGCCGGAAGAAGATTTGCCGTCGCGGCCTTTTGCCTTGCCGGGTCCCATGGGCTTGTCTTTGGATGTCATTTCTGTTGCCTGCCTTTTGCGGCTGTCCTATCAGGTCGAGGGCCGAGGGTTAAGAGAAATTTGGGTTAAGGGAAATTATGAGCAAGTGATGGCGGAAACGGCACTCTTCATGGATGCAGCCCTCGCGGAGGCACGGAAAGCGCGTGCGCGCGGCGAAGTGCCGATCGGCGCCGTCGTCGTGCTCGACGGCGAGGTGATCGCCGCTGCGGGAAACCGCACTCGTGAACTCCACGACGTCACCGCCCATGCCGAGATCATCGTGATCCGCCAGGCGGCAGCCGCTGTCGGCGACGAGCGGCTTTCCGGAGCCGACCTCTATGTGACGCTAGAACCCTGCACCATGTGCGCGGCGGCCATCTCCTTCGCCCGCATACGCCGCCTCTATTACGGCGCCGAGGACCCGAAAGGCGGCGCGGTCGAAAATGGAGTGCGGTTCTATGCCTCGCCGACCTGCCACCATGTGCCGGATGTCTATTCCGGTCTCGCCGAGCGCGAGGCCGCCGAAATTCTCCGCGAGTTCTTCGCCGCCCGGCGTTGACCTGCCGTGTGAACGCATGTGAGCGCATGCCGCAGCGCCGCGCATCTTATCAGCTGCATGTCTTTGTCCTTAAATCGAGGTCGATTTAAGGAGACATGCAGTCAGTACTCGGCAGCCAGAGCTTCGAGTTCCTTGCCCGCGAGCCGATAGCGCGTCCATTCCGAGAGCGGCTCGGCGCCGATCGCCTCATAGACCCGAATGGCCGGCTCGTTCCAGTCGAGAACGCTCCATTCGAAGCGGCCGCAGCCCTCGGCAAGGGCAATCCGTGCCAGATGTTTCAGGAGCATTTTTCCCGCGCCCGAGCCGCGAAACTCGGGCGAGACGTAGAGGTCCTCGAGATAGAGGCCCTTGCGCGCCTGCCAGGTAGAGTAATTGTAGAACCAAACGGCAAAGCCAGCAGGCTCGCCACCGATCTCGCAGATGACGGCGCGCGTGATCGCTCGGGGCCCGAAGAGCGACTCCTGAAGAAGCTCTATGGTCGCCTCGACCTCGCGCTCCGCCTTTTCATAGATCGCGAGCTCGGTGATGAAACGCAGGATCGTCGCCGCATCGTCAGGAACGGCGTCGCGAATGCTGATCATGACTTAGAACGGCCAGTACCATTTGCTGCCGCTGTTGGCAATCTGCGCTTCCTTCTTGCGCCTGCGCTCCTTGTCCTTCTCCGGCTCGCCGAGATTCATCTCGGCACCTTCCGGCAAGCGGCGATATTCGAGCGGCGGGTCGCTCAGGTAGCGGCGCCTGTCGGAATAGGCGCCCTGTTCGATCTTGCGCGCCTCGCGATAGGCCTGCTGCTGCTCCTTGGCAGAAAGCCGGCGGCCATTGGCACCCGCCTTCGCGAGCGGCGAAACATAGTTGGGATTGTCCTTGTTGGCGTCGGCCTCTTCCCGCAGGCGTTGGCGCGCTTCCTCGGGA
Source organism: Sinorhizobium sp. (assembly GCA_031178305.1). Classification (GTDB taxonomy): domain Bacteria; phylum Pseudomonadota; class Alphaproteobacteria; order Rhizobiales; family Rhizobiaceae; genus Sinorhizobium. Next base: position 6,467 of record JAPSJG010000102.1, on the reverse strand, counting down.
GACTCGACCCAGGCCGGATTGTTCTCGCGGCTTGCCAGCGACTGCTGCGGCTGAATCAATGCCGCCTGCTGCTGCTTCGGCGGCAGCACCAATGCCGGACGCGGCTGATACTTGAGCGGGTCCCGTTTCGGCGGAGCCAGGCTGACGGCGCTGCCGAGATCGTCGAGCAGCTGTTCGCCTGCCGTCTTGTCCGTGCCGTAGGTCGGTCCGCCGACGCAGCCCGAGACAACAAGGCTGCCTGCCACGATCGCGGCAACGCCGGCAAACAATCGCAACTCTCGCGTCATTCCCATGAGATCCCTTCCAGCCAGCCCCACCACGCCCCTCGCGGTCATTCAAGCGCCCCTTGGCGGAAAAATCCGCCAAATTTCGGGCAGGTTGTACCGGATGAACGGCTCAAGCGCAATTCATCCGGTAAACATCGGTTACGGTTTGAAACCGAGTTCCCTCAATGCCTGGGCATCGCGGGCAGATACGTCCGGAAAGAGCGGGTCGGACCCGACATCCGTCGTGATGCGCCAGGAACGGGCACATTTACGGCCCTCGGCGAGCTGCGGCACGACGCTGACCTTGGCGACCTCCGGCAGTGTAAAGGCGTCATCCGGCCCTTCGGATCCGTCGATCCGGATCGCCGAAGTGATGCAGATCTCGGCAAAGTCCTGCCCGTCGAGAGCCTGGCGAAGGTCCGGATCGGCGACATGGACAACCGGAGCCGCCTCGAGCGACGAGCCGATGCGCTTGTCCTTGCGCTCGATCTCCAAAGCACCGGTCACGACCTTGCGCACCTCGCGGATCTTCCGCCACTTCTCGGCAAGCGCATCGTTGCGCCATTCCGCCGGCACCGCCGAAAACTGCTCGAGATGCACGGAGACGGCGTCTGGGCTGCGCGACAGCCAGGCCTCTTCCATCGTGAAGGGCAGCATCGGAGCAAGCCAGGCCACCAGGCAATCAAACAGCCTGCGGATGACATCGAGCGCCGCGCGCCGGCGAAGCGACGAAGGTGCGTCGCAGTAGAGCGCATCCTTGCGGATATCGAAATAGAAGGCCGAGAGTTCGACATTCGAGAAATCGATGAGCGCGCGAGCGATGCGCTTGAAATCGAAGGCATCGTAGCCTTCGCGCACCAGGCGATCGAGTTCGGCCACGCGGTGCAGCATCAGTTGCTCGAGTTCCGGCATTTCGGAAAGTGCAATCACCTCGCCCTTGTCGTGCGCGAGCGTGCCAAGCATCCAACGGATCGTGTTGCGCAGCTTGCGATACGCATCGATATTGGTCTGGATGATGGTCTTGCCGAGACGCTGGTCCTCCCAATAGTCGGTCGTCATTACCCAGAGACGGAGAATGTCGGCGCCGGCATCCTTCATCACTTCCTGCGGTGTGACGGTGTTGCCCTTTGACTTCGACATCTTCTCGCCCTTCTCATCCATGGTAAAGCCATGGGTGATGACGGCCTTGTAGGGCGCGCGGCCGCGGGTCGCACAGCTCTCGAGCAGCGAGGAATGGAACCAGCCGCGGTGCTGGTCTGAGCCTTCGAGATAGACGTCGGCCGGCCACTTCAGATCTGCCCGGTCTTCAAGCGTGAAGGTGTGGGTCGAACCGGAATCGAACCAGACGTCGAGGATGTCCATAACTTGGTGCCAGTGGGCATGGTCGTGGGCGTCCCCAAGGAAGCGTTCCTTGGCGCCCTCGGCGAACCAGGCGTCCGCCCCTTCCTTCTCGAAGGCGTCGAGAATGCGGGCGTTGACTTCGTTGTCGACGAGGATCTTGCCGTCATCGTCGGTGAAGATCGCGATCGGGACGCCCCAGGCGCGCTGGCGCGACAGGACCCAGTCCGGGCGCTGCTCGATCATCGCGCGCAGGCGGTTCTGACCGGCGCCCGGTACAAAGCGGGTCTCGTCGATCGCCGAGAGCGCGCGCGAGCGCAGCGTCGTGCCGTCGTCGAAGTCCTTGTCCATGTAGACGAACCATTGCGGCGTGTTGCGGAAGATGACAGGCTTTTTCGAGCGCCACGAATGCGGATAGGAATGCTTCAACCGGCCGCGCGCAAAGAGCGCGTGTCGCGCGATCAGCGCCTTGATGACGCGATCATTGGCGTCGCCCTTCTTGCCCTTGTCGTCGATAACGCGGCCGGCGCCGCCTTCGGAATCGGGGCCGAAGCCGGGCGCATCGGCGGTGAAATAGCCGGCATCGTCGACGGTGAAGGGGATCGCGGAAGAGATACCACGCGCTTCGAGTGCCCGGGCGCTGTCCATCCAGGCCTCGAAGTCCTCACGGCCGTGGCCCGGTGCCGTATGCACGAAACCGGTGCCGGCATCGTCGGTGACATGCTCGCCATCGAGGAGCGGCACCTTGAAGGCGTAGCCGCCGCCGAGGCCATGCAGCGGGTGGGCGCAAATGACTGCGGCCAATTCGACGGCTTCGATGTCGCGGACGAAGTTGAAGGTGACCTTCGCCTTGGTGGCCGACTCCTCCGCCAAGCGCTTGGCGAAGATCAGCTTCTCGCCCGGCTGCGGACCATAGTCGTTCTCCGCTGTCGCGACCTCATAGAGACCGTAGGCATAGCGCGACGAGTAGGCGATGGCGCGGTTACCGGGGATCGTCCAGGGCGTCGTCGTCCAGATGACGACGAAGGCGCCTGCGAGCGCATCCGGGCCCTCGGTGATCGGGAACTTCACCCAGATCATGTCGCTCTCGACATCGGCATATTCGACTTCGGCCTCTGCAAGCGCCGTGCGCTCGACGACCGACCACATGACCGGCTTCGAGCCGCGGTAAAGCTGGCCGGCCTTGGCGATCTTCATCAATTCGCCGGCGATGCGAGCTTCCGCATGGAAGTTCATCGTCGTGTAGGGATTCTCGAAATCACCCTCGATGCCCAGACGCTTGAACTCCTCCGTCTGAACCTGGATCCAGCCGCTGGCGAAATCGCGGCATTCCTTGCGGAACTCGTTGACCGGAACCTCGTCCTTGTTCCTGCCCTTCTCGCGATACTTCTCCTCGATCTTCCATTCGATCGGCAGGCCGTGGCAGTCCCAGCCGGGCACGTAGTTGGCATCGAAGCCGCGCATCTGGAAGGAGCGGTTGATCACGTCCTTCAATATCTTGTTCAGCGCATGGCCAATGTGGATGTTGCCGTTGGCATAGGGCGGGCCGTCATGCAGCACGAACTTCTCGCGGCCGGCGGCGGAAGCGCGGAGCTTCTTGTAAAGCTCCATCTTCTGCCAGCGGGCAACGATTTCCGGCTCCTTCTGCGGCAGGCCGGCACGCATAGGAAACTCCGTCTGCGGCAAATAGAGCGTGGAGGAATAATCGATCTTTTCAGCGGTCTCTGTCATGGTCTTTGCATTCGCTTTTCCGCGCGGGGTTCGCCGCGCATGCGGAAGAATTCGGTCTCTTTAAGATGACTTGTGGCGCGAGACGCCAAAATCCCGGACCTCCCGGCGCGATCTAGCGCGCTCGGAAAGCCGGGCCGATAATTCGCTGATCGACGATCAATCGACGGTGCCGGGTCATAGTGGCCGGTTCTTTAAGGCGTTTTCGGCCTTTTGAAAAGGTCCGCCGCAGTCAGGCGGCCGAATTCTTTGGGCGCCATCAAGCGAAGTTCAGCCTGCGGTCGATCTCACTCAGCGGCTCGACGCCGGCCAGCAGCGCGCGCGCCTCGCTCTCGTCAATCTTCATCTGCGCCATCAAGGGCTCGAGACCATCGAACTTGAGCTCGTCGCGCAGGCGTCCGAAAAAGGAAACGGCGCAGACCTCGCCGTAAAGCTCGTCGGAAAATTCGAAGACAAAGGTTTCAAGCAGCGCCTCGCCGTCGCTGTCGACGGTGGGTCGACGGCCGAAGCTGGCGACGGCGTCGTAGAGCGCGCCATCGGCCCGGCGGAACCGCACCGCATAAATGCCGCTCTTGAGCTCCGCCTCCGGCGGCAGTCGCATATTCGCGGTCGGATAGCCGAGCTCGCGGCCGAGTTTCTTGCCGTCTATAACCTTCGCCTCGACCGTGTAGCGGTAGCCGAGCAGGCCCGCCGCATGCGAAACGTCGCCTTCGGCAAGCAGAGCGCGGATGACGCTCGAGGAGATGACCTCGGCGTTCTCGTCGCGGAAGGCATCGACCAGGGTCACGCCAAAGCCCTCCCGCTCGCCGGCCGCCATCAGGAAAGCCGGACCGCCTTCCCGCCCCTTGCCGAAATGGAAATCGAAACCGGTGACGACATGTGAGGCATGCAGCCATTCGCGCAGGATACGGTGGATGAAATCGGAAGCAGAAAGCTCCGAGAAGGTCCGGTCGAAGGGATATTCGATGACGGCACCAAAGCCCATTGCCTCGAGTATGCGGGCCTTCAAGGGCGCGGGCGTCAGGCGGAAGACCGGCTTGTCGGGCCTGAAGACGGTGCGCGGATGTGGTTCAAAGGTGAGCACGAGCGCGGGGACGCCACGACGCTTCGCCTCATCCAGCGCACGATTGAGCACCGACTGATGGCCGCGATGGACACCGTCGAAATTGCCGATCGCCACCACCCCGCCATGAAGGCGCTCCGGAAGAGGATCACGGGTTTCGTTGCGATGAAAAACCGTCATCTCCATCTTCCCGTCAGCCAAGCCGCGGCATCCACCACTTCGGCGCCGCCCCTTCCCTTCTCAGGAAGGCGGCGAGCTTCGCTTCGTCCGTTCGGCTTTCGTGCATGTACTCCTGCGCATGGATACCTGCACTGACATAGAGCAGGTCGAGACCGGCATCCTGCGCACCCTTGACATCGGTCGGCATGCCGTCGCCGATGGCGATCACACGGGCAAGATCGAACGGACCCCTGACCGCCTTCGCCTCCGAAAGTGCGGCGCGATAGATCGCCTTGTAGGGTTTGCCGGCGATGCGCGCCTCGCCGCCGAGCTCTTCGTAGAGTTTGGCGATGGCGCCGGCACAGGGTACCAGGCGATGCCCGCGTTCGACAACCAGGTCGGGATTGGCGCAGATGAACGGCACCTGGCGCTTGGCAAGGGCGGTGAGAGTGGCGCGATAGTGCTCCGGCGTTTCGGTCTCGTCGTCGTAGAAGCCGGCGCAGACGATCGTTTCGGCCTCTTCCGATGAGACGATCGCGGTGCCGAGCCCTTCGAGCAGCGGCAGGTCGCGATCGGCGCCAATGAAGAATATCCGCTTCTCGGCGGCGGCGATCAGTGCCCGCGTCACATCTCCCGAGGTGACTATGCGGTCATAGGCCTCATCGGGAACGCCAAGGCCGCGCAACTGAACCTTCACGCCTGGGTGCGGGCGGGGGGCATTGGTGATGAGGACGACGGTCAGGCCCTGCGCGCGTGCCTCGGCCAACGCCTCGCCCGCTGACACGAAGGCCTGAACGCCATTGTGGAGCACGCCCCAGACGTCGCAGAGCACCACGTCATAGCGGCTGGCGATTTCCCGAAAACTGTTGATCCTGACGGCCATCTGGCTTCCCGCAAACTCAGCTTTCGGCTGACATCGCAAGGAAGGGGCGAGAATACAAGTCTCATGCATAGAAAATCGCCGCGCTTCCCACGGATTTGCCAGTCGCGCGGACTTCCTGAAGGAGCCTCAGCAGCAGCCAATCGCGGCTGAGATCGCGAGCGGCTGGAACATGCCCCGGAGGAAGCGTGGGCGGGCGCGAGGCCCGCCGTTGATTGTTCGTTTACGCCCGTTTCCCCTTGCCGCCGTGGGAGATCCAATCGTGTTTCTCCTGGGTGGCATCGCGCGCCCAACGATAGAGCGCGTCATAAAGTGTCATGCCTGCCTCAAGCTGTTCGAGATCATCGGCATACATGCGGGAAAGACCAAGTGACACCGCGAGCAAGCCGGCGGCCTGGGGCTCGAGATCGAGCCTGTCGGTGTCGGCGCCGCGCACGATGCGGGCGACATGCTCGAGCGCCGGAAAAGAGAGGCGGAATTCCTTGACCATCGTATCGAAGGTGCAGTCTTCGCCGCGATGGCTCCAGAAGACCCCCTCGATGTCGAAGGGAGTCGCACCGAAGCGCTCGCCGACCATCCCGACCTCCGCCGGGGTGACATACAGGAATTTGGCGCGGGGATCGACGAAGCGGCGGATCAGCCAGGGACAGGCGATGCGGTCGATCTTCGGGCGTGAGCGGGTGACCCACACCGAGCCGCCGGAAAGATTGGCGTTGGGCAAGGTAGCGACCGGGACGAGCGGCAAGCCGGCTCCCCGCCAGGCTTCGATGCCGCCTTCCAGGATTTCCGCCGACGCGCCGGCGTGGCGAAGCCAGGCCGCTACGCCCTCGCTAAGCTTGCCGCCGTGCCTACACAGCACGACGACCCACTTGCCCTTGTATTCCTGGGCCCATTGTGGGACGTCCGCGTGACTTCGATGGAAGGAAGCAGGGACAAGGTAAGGATCGGCGGCGAACTCGTCGTCGTCGCGCACATCGATAAGGATCGGCGCCTTCGGCGTTCCGACGAGCCGGGCGAATTTCTCGGATGAGAT
>JAPSJG010000540.1 GCA_031178305.1 Sinorhizobium sp. | reverse complement strand
TCCGACATTCTTGCCGAGATCGCTCGACGAGCCGCCATAATCGAGAACGTCGTCGATAAGCTGGAAGGCGAGGCCGAGATTCATCCCGTAGGACTTGAGCGCGTTGCGGTCGGCCTTGCTCGCGCCCGCGACGATCGGACCAACCTCGGCGGCGGCGGCGAAAAGCGCAGCGGTCTTGGCCCGGATGACCTGCAGATAGTCGTCCTCCGTGGTTTCCATGTTCTTGGCCACCGAAAGCTGCAGGACCTCGCCCTCCGCAATAACCGACGCCGCCGTCGATAGCACGTCGAGCGCGTCCAGCGAGCCGACATCGACCATCATGCGAAAGGCCTGGCCGAGCAGGAAATCGCCGACGAGAACGCTTGCCTGATTGCCCCAGATCGTTCGAGCCGTCGATTTGCCGCGCCTGAGGTCGCTCTCGTCGACCACGTCGTCATGGAGCAATGTGGCCGTGTGCATGAACTCGACGCTGGTTGCGAGCTTGACATGGGCATCGCCCTCGTATTCGAACATCGAGGCGGCGGCGAGCGTCAGCATCGGCCGCAGGCGCTTGCCACCGGAAGAAATCAGGTGATTGGCGACTTCCGGGATCATCTGGACGTCGGAGCCCGCTTTAGAGAGAATGAGCTGGTTGACCCGCTCCATGTCCGATGAAGTAAGCCCGACAAGCGGCTTCACGGACGCCTGTTTGTTTTTGTTGTCTTCCAGCGGTATCACTACGCCCAACGCCCCGGACTCCTGCTTCGTTGTGGATTGGACAATAGAAAGAGGTGCCACGGGCGGCAAGAGGCGAATTGCCTCGCCCTCGGAATTTGAGACTGTCATGAAGGAACTGATCCGCACCAACGACGCCGTCCTTCTCTCCTTTGCGGAAAGCCTGATGAAGGATGCCGGCATTAACTGCCTTATCGCCGATCGCGACATGAGCATCCTCGAAGGCTCGCTCGGCCTGTTGCCGCGCCGCTTTCTTGTGGCCGATGAGGATGCCGACAGGGCCCGGCGCATCCTGATCGACGCCGGAATGGAGAAGGAATTGCGGCAGTGAACGTCGGGCCGCCACGAGACGCACCGGGCCTCTGCGCGGGATGGACGGCGTGATGAGAGTGCCGTCTGAAACCGTGGACGCGTTCCACCGCGGCAGGTTTCACCTGATCCAGCCGCTCGGCCAGGGCCATCGCTCCGGCATGGATGCGATGCTGCTCGCCTCGCTCGTTTCCTCGGAGCGACCCTGCCGCGTCGCCGATCTCGGCGCCGGCGCGGGGGCGGCCGGCATGGCCGTCGCCTCGCGGATCGACACGGCCGAGGTGCTGCTCGTCGAGCGTTCGCCGGTGATGGCGGATTTCGCACGCCGTAGCCTGGCCTTGCCCGAAAACGCCCGCTTCGCCGCCCGGGTCACAGTGCTCGAGGCGGACGTCGGGCTGAACGGAAAGGCGCGCGTCGCGGCGGGCCTTCTTGACGATTGCTTCGATCACGTGATCATGAATCCGCCCTTCAACGATGCCGCCGACCGCCGGACGCCGGATCGCCTGAAGGCCGAAGCCCACGCCATGAGCGACAATCTCTTCGAGGCGTGGATTAAGACAGCCGGCGCCATCATGAAGCCGGGCGGTCAGCTTTCGCTCATCGCCAGACCGGAATCGATTGCCGAGATCATTGCGGCCTGCGGCCGCCGTTTCGGCGGTATCGAGATCACGCCGCTTCTGCCCCGCGCAGGGGAGAACGCTGTGCGTATCCTGGTGACCGCGATAAAGCAGAGCCGCAGGCGACTGGTGCTGCGCGCGCCGCTTGTCATGCATGGCGAGGGAACGCACCGCTTCTCCCCGGAGGTCGACGAGCTGAACAACGGTCGCGCGGCTTATCGGCGGCGGTGACAAACGGCAGGAACGGCATTGCGTTTGCGGCGGCAGTGCATACATGCAGGGGCAGTTTCTCATGGGCAGGAGTTGAAATGGCCGGGTTCTTGAAAAAATTAATGCCGAGGCGTTTTCGTAAGGACGGCGTGATCATCCCGGCGATCCGGCTTCACGGTGCTATCATGGCCGGCGGCAGCCAATTCCGTCCCGCTCTCAATCTTGCGACCGTGGCGCCGCTGCTTGAAAAAGCTTTCTCTGCAAAGGAGGCGCCGGCCGTTGCCATATCGGTTAACTCGCCTGGCGGCTCGCCGGTGCAGTCGCGCCTGATCTACCAGCGCATCCGCGATCTCGCGGAGGAGAAGAAGAAGCGCGTGTTGATCTTCGTCGAGGATGTGGCCGCTTCGGGTGGCTACATGATCGCGCTCGCGGGGGACGAGATCATTGCCGATCCGAGTTCGATCGTCGGCTCGATCGGCGTCGTTTCCGGTGGCTTCGGCTTTCC
>JAPSJG010000101.1 GCA_031178305.1 Sinorhizobium sp. | reverse complement strand
GCGGGAACGATCGACCGGCATGTCGCCGAGGAACGCCGGAAAGCGGACCTCGTGCTCATCGACCTGCCGGGGGCGCGAAGCCCGCTGCTGGCCAAAGCTGTCGGGTACTCCGACTACGTGTTGATCCCCGTTCAGGGCTCGGCCATGGATGCACAGGGGGGCGCGCACGTAATCGAACTTTTGCACTATCTCGAGGAAAAGGCATCGATCTACATTCCGCATTCGGTCGTGCTGACACGCGTCAATTCGATGGTGACGACCCGCGCGCTGCAGGCCGTAAAGGAGCTGCTGGCGTCCCGGCGTGTGCATGTCCTAGATACACCGATCATCGAGCGCTCGGCCTATCGCGACATCTTCGGATGCGGCGAAACGCTCTATACGATGGACCCGCGTCGCGTGAGCAACATCGACAAGGCGCAGGAAAATGCCAGCGCACTCACGCGCGACTTGCTGAAGCAGGTGTCGCTTGCCGCGGAGGCCGGGCGCCTGAAAAGCGTCGCTTGAGGGTTCAGATTTGCGGTCGCGCCGCTCTGTAGTTCTTTGAGTTACTTCATGTCTTTGTCCTTAAAATCGAGGACCATTCAAAAAGACATGCGCGAGCGGCGCGTCACAGTGCCAGGTCGAGCCGCATCAGAACAGGACGCCTTCGAGCAGATCGTCATTGCTGCTGATGGCAACGGTAGCGGTAGCATCCGCGGTGATGCCGAAGATCTTGCCGTGGATCTCCCGTTCCGATTTCATGGTGTAGGTTTTCGCGATCCGCTCGCCGATCTCCGACAAAGCCGGTTCGAGGTCTGCGACCGGCGGGGTCCCGGCGACCGACAGTCGCGCCTCTTCGGTGCAGTCGGCGAGCACGTCGCCGAGTTCCGTCTTGAAATCAAGCGTGCCGACAGCGGAGGAGACCTTTGACGTAACGTCGCGGCCAGTCGCCTGGAGGGCAACGATGTTCTTGTCCATGGCGTCGCCCGATTCCTGAATACATGTGAGCGCCTCCGCTAGCCGGCCGTCGAGCGATCCGCCGTCCGCGCCCTCGTTTCCGTTGCTTGCGACGAGCTGAAAAGCATCCGCCTCGAGACCCTTGAGTGTGTCGAGAATATTTCCTGCCGAGCCATCGAGCATCGCGGAAAAGGCACGCAGTTCGGCCGTTACGACGTTGATCGCGCGGCCCTCTTCCCCGAGCCTCCCGCAGCGCAGGTTGGTGTTCAGCGCCATATACTGGATATCGGTGCGCACGAGCCTGATCGTCTCGACCCCCTTTAGAAGTTCCATCACCGTGGCGGTGGTTTCCCGGCTCAACCGATCCGCCCCCTCGGAGGTTTTTTCGATGTCCGCGACGACGCTGCGGGCCGCTGCTATGTCAGTCTCGAGCCGGCGTATGCCCGATCGGCGATTGTCATCGGCTCCGACAGGTGCAATGCCAGAAGCAAGCTCCAAGAGCGTCCGGGCATCGCCGCTCAGGTCTTTAATCGTTGCAATGATGGTCGCGCTTTCCCGACTGAAATGTGCCGTGATTTCGGCTAGCTGCTCAAAGACCAGTTGCTCAACGAGGCTTGATATGCCGTGACGGGCGGTCTCGTTCAAGCCGCTCCCTTCGGGCGAGCCGAAATAGGCGTCCGTAATGGCGAAAGCCGACTGGCAATGCTCGATACGTTGACGGGTGATGTCGCCGATTTGCATGGCAGACAGGGTCGTCGCGACCTTGACTTCCACCTTGCGCGCCATCTGCGTGACTTTTCCCGCAAGCTCCGCGAGTTGCCGACGCTCGACAGCGAGTTCGTCGACCGTGCGCGAGAGGTTTTTCACGATCGGCGGATTGTTGTTCTGATAGCGATCGAGCGCCTCCGATCCGCGCGCCCCGGCAACGGCAATCGTCGAATGAAGTGCGGCAAGCCTGGTCGAAAGCTGGTTCACCTCGGTGGTGCCGAACTGGATCCGGTCAATGATTTCTTCAACGAAGCTCGCAAAGTCCGGAATTCCTGCGCCAGTGATCTTTGCCGTCGTCGCAAAGGTGCGCAGGTAACGCAAAGTCTCCTGCATTGCTGCGATGTGAACACCGAGCGATCTTTCCTTTTCGCCCATGCTTGCAAGGCGTGCTTGGCGGCCTTTTTCCAGGGACGGCAGAGTGGAGAGCTGTTCGACGGTTTCGATGAGACGGCCGATCGTTGCCCTGGCCGTGTTCTCGTCCAACGATGTCGTGACCTGCTCGAGATTGCCGCTGAGCTTGTTCAGGACGTCCAGGACGGAAAGCAGCACGGCACCGCCCTCGAGGAAACGCTGCTCGATCCTCGATCGCGCAACCTCCAGCTTCTGCACGAGGTTCGTTTCCTTGCCGCCGTCCGGAAGAATCGCTTCGCGCGTTTTACGCACTGCCATGTTGCACCTTTCTCTAGCACTCCAGAAAGCAATACACGTCAGTGGAAAACAGGGCGTAAAGATGAAGCTGAGATTCTGGGATCGATGACTGGGCGCACGGTTCGCTGGCGCTCGCGTCTATCCGCTCAGAGGCCCGCAAGCTGGGTGATTGAATGAACGCGAGGCTCGAAAATTGGTCTGGAACTGTCAAATGTGGTTAAATACCGCCAAAGGCACGTAATTGTGCCTGGCGAGGCAGGGAGGAACCAAGATGAGCGAAGAAAAAGCATCATCCCGGCGAGTTTTTCTGAAAACGAGCGGACTTGTCGCAGGTTCGGCTGCCGCCCTTCTGGCGGCGCCATGGGTGCGCAAGGCCGGTGCGGCCGATACCATCATCTGGAAAGTACAGACTTCGTGGCCGGCCGGCGTCGGGTTGGAAACATTCCAGAACTGGTGTGGCTCCATCAAGGAGAAGACTGGCGGCCAACTCGAATTTCAGGCGTTCAAGGCCAAGGACATCGTCGGTGATTTCGAACTATTCGATGGCGTCAAAAATGGCGTCCTGGAGGCGATGAATTCGTTCTCCTTGTATTGGGCCGGCAGGCTGCCGGCGACGGCTTTCCTGAGTTCCTACACGATGGGTCTGCGTTATCCCCACGAGTGGGACATCTTCTTCTATTCCAAGGGCGGCCTGCAGGTGGCGCGCGACATCTATGCGGCGCAGGGTCTATATTACGTCGACCGCATCCACCATGGTGCCAACATCATCCATTCAAAGACGCCGATCCGCTCGATCGATGACTTCAGGGACCTGAAGCTGCGCGTTCCGGGCGGCATGATTGCCGAGACCTTCGCCAAAGCCGGAGCCAAGACGACCCTACTTCCCGGCGGCGAGGTCTTTTCGGCGCTGGAGAAGGGCACGATCGATGCGGCCGACTACACCGGTCCGGCGGTCAACTGGGCGCTCGGCTTCCAGCAGGTGACGAAGTACATTTCGATGGGACCACCGGGGCTGATGGCGCTGCATCAGCCGGTCGACCTCATGGATTTCGCCGTCAACATGAATGTCTGGAACAACTTACCAGACAATCTCAAGCGATTCGTCGAGGACGAAATCCAAGTCTATTCCAATGTCCATTTCGGCGCGATCCAGCAAGCCGACATGGAAGCCTGGCAGAAATTCACTGATGCAGGCATCGAGATCAATCGGCTCGGCCAGGAGGATGTGCAGCGGTTCCAGGAGATCGCCGTGCCGATCTGGTTCGAATGGGCGAACAAGGACAAGGACGCGGCCCGCATCTTCAAGCTGCAGCTCGAGATGATGGAAAACCCGACCCTCGGCTATGTCACGCCCGACATGTATCAAGGTCTATCGGTCGATCTTTAGACAGCATGATCTGAGGTCCAGTCGACCTCGAAACGCAAAACGTGGTCGATGTTGAAGAGTTGAAGCGGAAAGCGGGAGGAAAGCCGCACGCATTCCCTCGTTCCGCTCCGAGGCTGATCTGCCCGCCCTGCGGGGCGGGTGCTTCCGTCGTTGTGGTCGTTGTGCAGGGGCGTTTCGATGCCGTCGCTCACGTTTGTCATGCCACATTGGCTCTATTGGGCGAGCCTCGTGGTCTTTCCTCTGATCGCTGCTTTCCTGGTTTATCGCGAACGCGGCCGGCGAGAGGCCGGGCGCCCGAACCTGTTTCTCGCCTATCTCTTCCTGATCTCGGCGGGCTTCCTCGGCATGCACCGTTTTTATCTGAGGAGCAGTTGGGGGCTTCTGTTCATTCCTTTTTTCCTGGCGGTGCTCTGGACAAGTGCCGACGTGCGAGACGCTCGCGAAGCACTGTCGCTCGCCCGCTCCGAAGTCCAGAGTGCCGAGCGGCTCGTCACGCGCGCAACGGCCGACGTGGCAAGGAACAGGGAGGGGGCCGCCGATCGGCTTGCCGAGGCCAATGCGACTGCGGAAGCCGCACGGACCGACATGACCGCGGCTGTCGCAGGGCTCGATCGTTCCAACCGCAACGCCCGCATCTCGGGAATTCTGCTCGGCGTTTTGCTTCTCGGCGATGCACTTCTCATGCCCGGTCTTGTCCGGCGGAGACGCGAGCGTGAGACTGCCGCTCCCGCCACCATCCCTGCACATCTCATGGAGACCGCCATGCCCAGTTCGCGGGTCAAGGAGCCGCTGCCGCTGTTTCGCCCGATCGATCGGCTGGTGCAGGCCACGGGCGAACTCGTCGCCTATTGGTCGGTGCTCGCCGTCTTTGCCTACTATTACGAAGTGGTCGGCCGATACGTGTTCAATTCGCCGACCAATTGGGTGCACGAGAGCATGTTTCTCATGTTCGGCATGCAATACATGCTCGCCGGCGCCTACGCCTACCGGGACGAATCCCATGTTCGGGTGGATATCGTCTACAGCCGCCTTTCGGACCGGGGCCGGGCGATCTGCGACGTCATCACCTCCGCCTTCTTCTTCTTGTTCGTGGGCACCATGCTCGTAACCGGTTGGCGCTTCGCAAATGACGCGATGGCGGTCAGCGAACGATCCTTCACCGAATGGGGCATTCAATATTGGCCGGTCAAGCTTGCCATCCCGATCGGGGCGGCACTGCTTCTGCTGCAGGGGTTCTCGCGCCTGGCGCGTGATATCGCCACGGTGGTGGCGGGAAAGGCGGCCGTCAATGGGACTTGATCTTCCGATTGAATGGCTGAGCCTCTTGATGTTCGGCGGGCTCGGCGTGCTTCTGCTGCTCGGGCTTCCGATGGCCTTTTGCACCGGCAGCCTGGCCGTGCTCTTTCTTTGGCTATTCGGCAATGCGGCAATGCTCAATATGCTGCCGTCGCGCGTCTTCCCCTTCATGACGGACTACCAGCTTTCCGCCGTGCCGCTCTTCATCTTCATGGCGGCGATCCTCGAGAAGGCCGGTATTATCGAGGAACTGTTCGAGGTCATCTACAAATGGCTGGGCGGGCTGAAGGGCGGGCTTGCCTCGGCGACGGTCATCTCATGCACGCTGCTTGCCGCGATGGTCGGCGTCGTCGGAGCAACAGAGGTGACCATGGGCATGATCGCGCTGCCAGCGATGCTGCGTCGCAATTACGATCCGAAGCTCGCCTGCGGTGCGTTGCTAGCCGGCGGCACGCTCGGCATTCTCATCCCGCCCTCGGTCATGGCGATTGTCTATGCGGTCGTTGCACAGCAATCGCTGGGAGAACTGCTGATCGGGTCAGTCTTTCCGGGTCTGCTGCTGTCGGGCATGTATGTCGCCTATGTGACGATACGCTGCTACATCAATCCCGCGCTGGGGCCGCCCGTGCCTCCAGGCGAGCGCGTCGGGTTCATGGAGAAGCTCCGCCTGCTCCGGGGCACACTGATGCCGATCCTGCTCATCATCACCGTCCTTGGCGTCATTTTCTTGGGCATCGCTACGCCGGTCGAGGCTGCCGGCATCGGCACGTTCGGCGCCTTCGTCGTCTGCGCGACGCATCGCCGGCTCACCTGGAATACGATCCGAGATGCGGGGATCGCTACGCTCAAGGCCACCGCAATGGTGATGTGGATCTTCTTCGGCGCCACCATGTTCGTCGGCTTCTTTATCCTCAAAGGCGGCCAGACCTTCGTCACCGACACAATTCTCGGCACGGGCCTGCCGCCTTACGGCGTGCTGGTGTTGATGATGGCCATCCTCTTCGGGCTGGGCATGTTCCTCGACTGGGTCGGCATTTTGCTGCTGACGGTGCCGATCTTCCTGCCGATCCTGAGATCATTGCAGTTCGATGGTCTCTTCGGTCTTCCCGGGATCGATTCCGCCGATGTGCCGCTCTGGTACGGCGTCATCTTCATGGTCAACATGCAGATGGCATTCCTCAGCCCGCCATTCGGTTATTCGCTGTTTTACCTCAAGAGCGTCGCGCCGCCGCAAATTTCGATGGCGACGATCTTCCGGGCAGCGGCGCCCTTCATCGTTCTGCAGGCGATCGGCGTCGCCATCTGTATCGCGTTTCCCTCGATCATCCTTTGGCTGCCCAAGGTGGTCTACGGCGGTGTCTGATGGAAGCCCTCAGCGCTCGTCATTCGCGAAGAACGATCCGTGGCTCTCGCGGATGCGGCCGATGATGGTCTTGATACGGGATAGATGGACGCGCATCGCTTCCGCGGCCTTGTCGCCATTGTGTTCCCGAAGCGCCGTCATGATCACCCTGTGGTCATCGAAGGCGCTCTGGGCGCCGAAGGAAAGGCTGAGATAGCGCACCCGGTCCATATGGGCCTTGCTGTCGCGGATCAAAGCCCAGGCAAACTCATGTCCGGAAAGTTCGCAGATCTGCTTGTGGAAGCTGTCGTCGAGCGAGTGGAACAGGACCTTGTCCCCGGCGGCGATCGCCTTCTCCTGCTCCTCGAGCAGGGCGTCGAGCCGGTCGAGCTGCGCATCCGTCAGGCACTCGGCGGCGGCGCGCACGGTTTCCATCTCGAGCGCCGTGCGGATGAAACGGGCCTGCATGACCTCCTTCTCGGAGATATGCGTAACGACCGTCGCCCGTTGAGGCCGGATCAGCAGAAATCCGAGCTGCGACAGGCGGTAGAAGGCATCTCGCACCGGTTGGCGCGAAACGCCGAGCATTTTGGCGACCTCAACCTCCGAAAGCTTGGTACCGGGCGGTAGGTCCAGTTCGACGACCTGGCGATAAAGGTGCTCGAAGACCTGTTCCGTGACTGATGGAGCGCGGCTCAGTTCAACTGCCCGGATCTGAACCTGGTCGGCCAATGTAACCTCCGTTGACTCGTTCTGCATACTAACATATTAGATGACTAGCCGAATGCAATACGTCGTCGCCGGATTGAGCCGGCAAGTGGTTGGGAGGCCATCGCATTGCTGGATGAAGATAGGCTCTTTCCGCTCGAATCACGCGCTCGTGACATCGCTCGCACGCTCTACGCCACGGTTCGCAACCTCCCGATCATCAGCCCGCACGGTCATACCGATCCGAGATGGTACGCGGAAAACGAACCGTTCCCCGATCCGGCTCAACTCTTCGTCACTCCGGATCACTATGTCTTCCGCATGCTCTGCTCGCAGGGGATTGCGCTGACGGATCTCGGCGTTTCTCGCGTCGATGGCGGATCGACGGAGCAAGATGGCCGCAGGATCTGGCGCCTGTTTGCTGAGAACTATCATCTCTTCCGCGGCACGCCGAGCCGGCTCTGGCTCGACCATTCCTTCGAAACCGTATTCGGCCTCAAGGAGCGTCTTTCGGCGAAGACCGCCGACCATTTCTACGACCACATCTCGGATTGCCTGGCAAAGCCGGAATTCAGGCCGCGCGCCCTCTTCGAACGTTTCAACATTGAGGTGATCGCCACCACCGAAAGCGCGCTCGACGATTTGCATTGGCATGAGATGATCCGCCGCTCCGGCTGGGGCGGGCGTGTCGTGACCGCCTATCGGCCGGACAGTGTCATCGATCCGGAATTCGAGAATTTCCGCGAGAACGTCGAGCGCTTCGGCGAACTCGCCGGAACGGATGCAACCAGCTGGAGCGGCTATCTCGAGGCCCATCGTATTCGGCGCGCTTTCTTCAAGAGCTACGGTGCCACGAGTTCAGACCATGGTCACGCGACCGCGCGCACCGAAAACCTGAGCCAGACCGAGGCGGCGTCTCTGTTTGCCAAAGCGCTTGCGGGCCGCGTTAGCGCCGAAGAGGCCGATGCGTTCCGCGGTCACATGCTCACGGAAATGGCGCGCATGAGCCTGGAGGACGGTCTCGTCCTGCAGATCCATCCGGGTTCCTGGCGCAACCACTCCGCCGAAGTGATGCGCCGGCACGGGCGCGACAAGGGCTTCGATATCCCCGTGCGGACGGACTATGTGCGGGCGCTGAAGCCACTGCTCGACGCAATCGGCATGCGGCCGGAGCTGACGGTCATCGTCTTCACGCTCGACGAGACGAGCTATTCGCGCGAGCTCGCACCGCTCGCGGGCGCTTATCCGGCGCTGAAGCTCGGGCCCGCCTGGTGGTTCTTCGACAGCGCCGAAGGCATGCGCCGCTATCGCGAACTCACGACCGAGACCGCCGGTTTCTACAATACGGTCGGCTTCAACGACGATACCCGCGCCTTCTGCTCGATCCCGGCGAGACACGACGTCGCCCGACGAGTGGATTGCGCCTATCTCGCAACCCTCGTTGCCGACGGTCGGCTCGACGAGGATGAGGCTGGCGAGGTCGCCATCGACCTCGCCTATCGGCTTGCGAAGCAAGCATACCGGCTGTGAGGACAGCCGCTTATTCAAAGGGAGGAATTGGAATGACGTTTCTGAAGAGAATGAGCCTGGCCCTGCTGGCATCCGCCGCAGTGGCTCTCGCATCGGTTTCGGCCGAGGCAGCGGACCGGGTCCTGCGCTCGTCCGACACGCATCCTGACGGTTATCCGACCGTCGAAGCGGTCAAGCACATGGGCAAATTGCTCGAGGAAAAGACCGGCGGCCGTCTCGGCGTTGAGGTTTTCCATTCCGCGCAACTCGGTGAGGAAAAGGACACGATCGAACAGACCCAGTTCGGGGTCATCGACATGAACCGCGTCTCGCTCGGGCCGTTCAACAACATCATCGAGGAAACGCAGGTCGCCTCGCTGCCCTACATTTTCCGTTCGGTCGAGCACATGCACAAGGTCATGGACGGACCGATCGGCCAGGAGATCCTCGCGGCATTCGAAGCGCATGATCTCGTCGGTCTCGCCTTCTACGACGGCGGTTCGCGCAGCTTCTACAATTCGCAAAAACCGATCAAATCCGTCGAAGACCTCAAGGGCATGAAGTTCCGTGTCATGCAGTCGGACATGTTTGTGGACATGGTCGGTGCGCTGGGCGCAAACGCCACGCCGATGCCTTATGGCGAAGTGTACTCGTCGATACAGACGGGGGTCATCGATGGCGCGGAAAACAACTGGCCGTCCTATGACAGCTCGGGCCATTTCGAAGTCGCCAAGCACTACACGCTCGACCAGCATCTTATCGTTCCGGAAGTGCTCGTCATGTCCAAGAAGACCTGGGACAGCCTCACGCCGGAAGAACAGACTGCAGTCCGCGAGGCGGCGAAGGAGTCGGTTCCCTATATGCGCGAACTCTGGGCCGCTCAGGAGAAGAAATCGGAGGAGAAGATCCGCGCCGCCGGCGTCGAGATCGTTTCCGACATCGACAAGGGACCGTTCATCGAGGCGATGAAGCCGGTCTACGACAAATACGTCAAATCCGAGAAGCTCAAGGATCTGGTGAAGCGTATCCAGGAGACGCAGTGACCTGAACTGATAGAGCGGGATGAGCAAAAGTGCGCGGTTTTCCACCCGCATCCCGCTCCACAATATAGTCCGCGGCTGCAAGCCGCGGGCCTCTTCCCTCGGCGGAGATACTGCTTTGCAACAGACTATGAAGAGCGTCGCGCGTCTCATGGGCACCGTCTCCCAAGGCGCGCTCTGGATTGCCGGCATCGGCCTCGTCTTGATGACCATATTCATCGCCGCACAGGTTATCTGGCGCTATGTCTTCAATGACAGCCTGACATGGAGCGAGCCCGCGTCCGTGATGATCATGGGCTGGTTTATTTTCCTCGGCGCCGCGGTCGGGATCCGTGAGGGTTATCACCTCTCTTTCGACATTCTTTTGTATGTGCTGCCGCAGCGGGGCAAGGAACTGCTCCATACGCTCTCAGACCTGTTCGTGGCGGCCTTCGGTGGCGGCATGATCTTTTACGGCGCGCAACTGGCGATCAAGACGGCGGGCAACAAGATGCCGAGCCTCGGCATTTCCGGCGCCTTCGACTTTCTTCCCATCGTGGCCGGCGGCGTGC
>JAPSJG010000100.1 GCA_031178305.1 Sinorhizobium sp. | reverse complement strand
CCGTGCGTCCTTGATAGATCTCGACCTGCTTCACAGACCATTCACGCGTTTGCCCGCCGTCACGCGTTCGCTCGACAACAACGACCATGCCGTCGCGGAGCACGGCCTCATGGGCCACATCCTCGTATGCAACGCAAATCAATCGGTCACCATCAAGGATCGGGCGGGGCCGGAGGTCATTCATCGAATCGCCGGCAACATCGAAAACCAATATTCGAGCATTGGGGAAGCGCTCATCCGGCGGAACGGCGATCACCTCGCGCTCGGCCTGGTCAAAAGCATCGACCTCTCTGAACGTGCCGGCCTCTGCTTTGCCGACAAGTGCCCCGGCCACGAGGCGCCCAGGTGCGGGCACCAACTCGCCGCCTTCGACTTCAATACCGTCTCTGAGCCACAGCAGCGGTCGCTTGATCGTCCGAGCGAGGGTCTCAAGGGCATCCCCGCGCGGCTGCTCGATTTCGCCTCGCAGGTACTTGTTGATGTTGTCGTAGGGGATGCCTGAGCGGCGCGCCAACTCGGCTTTGTTCCAGCCCAGCTCCTTGCGCCGCTCATCCAATCTCTTCCACCAGCTCATGGTCGCATCATACTTTCGGAAATATTTTCCGGTCTGGAAATCGATTGCCTTGTAGTTGGATTTAAAATCCATTATTGATTCATGCATGAGCACGACCACTATCAAGCAGATCATCAAGGACGCAGGCGGACCCGACGCCATAGCGCAGGCCAGCAGCAAGGCTGGCGGCGATATCTCGAAGGATGCCGTCTACAAGTGGAGCAAGACGGGTATTCCCGATCGCCACTGGCCCGTGATCATTGCGCTCACAAATTATCGCCCGGGGGAACTCTACGCCGCCAACTGTGCGGCGAGGGGGCTGCCGGTAGAGTTGCCGCATCCGGTGGAGGCGGCCGAATGATGTTCCCCCAGCAAGGCACCGGTCTCCTCCTCCCAACTGGCGACCTTGCCACCTGGCAGGGACGCGCCCAGCCTCGGCGCGTCCCTGCCTTTGTTTTTTCGGCCATCGGAAGGGTTCAACATGACGGTACCGTTTGACACGTCCTATTTGCTGCTGGCGGCGATCGTTCTCCTTGCAGCCCTTGAGGGTTTGTTGGTCCATCTCTGCTTCGCAACGCATAGGGTTTTGCGATTGCTGGCCGAGATCAGGTCGACCTCCAGTCGCAGCTTCGACATCCTCGCTTCGGTGTCCGTCGTTCCTGATTGCGCCGACAGCAACCTCATCCACTTCGATGGACGGACATATAAGGTCGTGGCGCCTGATGATGGTCTTTCCCCGGTCCGTGTCGATGTCCAGAATGTCCAGGAGACCGCCGATGAGGTCCCCTTGTCGAGGATCGCGACGCTCCCATCCGGCGAGAGGTGAGGGAAGCCGATGCGCGTGCCGAGCAGACCTTTGATCCGAACGGACCGGCCATACAGCGGCTCGTCCCAGCGGTTCTTGATCGATATTTCGGTTTCGTACCAGCCCTGTGAATCGGGGCCGTGGAAGAACGACCATTCGCCGTACGGTCCTCCTGCCTTTCGGCGGTCGGCACGATCGTTGCGCGTCCAGACGAACGCGATAATGCCTGGAATGGCAACCAGCACGGCCCATCCAAAATTCAGCCAGTCGACCAATTCGTTCACGCCCGCCTCCATGCCCGCCTTCGGGCAATGGAGCACAAATCCCATAATCGCGGAAGGGTTGCAGATTTGATGCGTCTCTCAAGAGCATGGGTTCCTCCCTGATCTGATGGGCTGAACCTACGCCGCCGACGCGCGGCCTTCACGGAATCCTTTCGGTTGATTTTTTCCTTGACCAAAACTCAGGGGTGTTTTCTTGCGTGCAATTTCTGACGAACATGCATCCATCATCAAGACCGCCACGGCGGCGGCTTACGAGGCGCTCGGCGGGGTGAGTCGGGCAGCGGAAGCGCTCGGCGTCGCATCTTCGACGCTGACCAAATATGCGTCGGCGGGCGAGGAATGGCGCGACAGCTTCATCCGCCTCGATCTTGCCGCCGAACTCGACCGGCGTTGCGATCACCCGTTCCTGCTCACTGCCATGTCGCGGATTGTGAAGGACGAGCGCGTTTCGAGCTTCGGAGCGGTCACCGCCAGCGCGGTCCTGCGCCTCGACGGCGTGCTCGACGATGTCGTGCGCACCGTCGCTCAAGCAATTGAGGATGGCCGCATCGACGCGGCGGAACGCCAGGCCATCCGCAACCGCATCGTGGCGGCAAAGCAGGATCTTGCTCGCCTTGAAGCGATGATGATCGACGGGGCCGCCTGATGGATGGCGAACCCGAAAACCCGACCAAGACGGTGACTGCGATCTGCGCACTGCTGCCCGACGACCCGGAAGCGGCCGTGAGCGTCGTGACGGTCGCCTGTGCCGCGGCGGCGATCACGGCCGGGCTGGACGACGAGTCGACCGTCGACGGGCTGCGCGCGGCGCTCGTGTCCATGCGCGGAAACGGTTTCAGCGATCGCGCGCGCAAGGGAGTGCACTGATGCAGGGTGCCGCTTTCACCTCCACGTGCTGGGCAGCCGGCGGACCGGTCGGCCCCCGCTGCATCGCCTTCCTGCGGCGGGTGCGCGCCGGCGGCGCCGTCTACAAACTCGTACGCAATGCCGATCGCGAGGCACTCGACAAGGCGCTTGCCTCCGGTTTCGTCGCATGGGCAGGCCGCAGCCGCGATGACGTGCGGCTGACGGCGAGGGGCGCGGAATATCTCGACCGGCTGGCGAGGGTGGAATGACGAGGTTGTCCCGCCAGATCCTCGTCGAGCGCGTTCTGACGCTCTGGCTTCAAGAGAACCGCGACACGCACTCGATCGCCGCCGAACTCGGCATCGACGAGGACGAGGTCTGCAGCATCATCGAACAATCGGAAGGAAGAAGGCCGTGAGAGCAATTGAGGCATTGCAATTTCCTGACGTGAAGCCTGCCAAGATCACATCGGCGCCGCCGGAGGTCCGGATGGTCTCTCCGTCCGAGCTTTGGGTGGACGAGTCTTATCAGCGCGGGCTTTCAGATCGTTCCATGCGGCTGATCCGCAAGATCATCGGCGAGTGGGACTGGACGGCATTCAAGCCTCCGGTCGTCGTCGAGGTCGATGGAAAGCTGCAGGTGATCGACGGCCAGCATACGGCGCTCGGCGCACTGACGCATGGTGGCATCGAGCAGTTGCCGGTGCTCGTCGTGAAGGCGGACCGGCAGGAGCTGCGCGCCAATGCTTTCGTCCGCCATAACCGCGATCGCATCCAGGTCACTCCGACGCAGCTGCACACGGCCATGGTGGCGGCCGGTGATGAGGATGCGCTCACGATCGCGCAGGTCTGCGAGCGTGCCGGCGCTACGATCCTGAAGAATCCGCCGCCGTTCTCCCGATTCAAGCCGGGTGAGACGATGGCGATCAGCACGATTTCTGCAGTCGTCAGCCGCCGCCATGCCGTCGGCGCCCGCAAGGTGCTGGAAGTGTGCGTGAAAGGGGGCGCTGCCCCGGTCTCGGCCGCGATGATCCGTGCTGTCGAGCACCTGCTTTTCGCCAAGGAATATGCCGGCGAGATCGAGCCGGAGCGGATTTCGCTGCTGATCTCCTCGCGGCTGTCGACGCTGGAGCAGGAGGCGCAGCGGTTCGCAACTGAGCGGAAGATTCCGCTTTGGCGCGCATTGGCCTCCGTCATCTACATGAACCGGCGGAAGGCGCGCTGATGGACAGGATCGTTCTCGACCTCCAGCGCGAGATCGCCATTCTCCGTGAGCGGGTGCGCCAACTCGAAGAGTTACTGACGCCGACCACCGTGCCCGTCCCTATCGAATTCGGGCTCACGAGTAGCGAGGCCCGCGTCTTCGCCCATCTCGCCACCCGTGACATGGCCACCAAGCAATCCGTGATGCTCGCGCTCTACAGCGACCGGGCCGACGTGGAGCCGGAGGCCAAGATCGTCGATGTCTTCGTCTGCAAGATGCGGAAGAAGCTCGCGCGTTTCGGCGTCACGATCGAGACCGTCTGGGGGCAGGGGTACCGGCTGCTGAACCGGCACGAGTTCTGTGCGGAGAAGGCGGCATGAGCGGCGCGGCACTTCCGAAGCTTGGACCGAAGGCCCGCGAGATCGTCGACGCAGTGTTGCGGGAAGGCATCTATCGGGCACTGAAAGAGTCCGAGACTGCCGTTTGCCGGAATCTGAACAGCCGTCAGCTCCTCTCTCGCGATAGGAAAGATGGCGCGGTCTGGTATCCGACGGCGAAGCTCTGCGAGCTTGCCGGCGTGACGCCGGCGGAAATCGGGCAGGGGGGCGAAGGCGGACCCGGCGCGCCGGATTCTCGGGTTACACCCGAGGAGGGCGCCGATCGCCTCCCTGCGCCGGCCGAGATCGAGCCTTCGCCGACTGCTGACCTGCCGCCGCTGACGCGCCTGCCTCATCATCCGCTCGCCGCGCTTTTCCCCATGTTGCCCGACGACGAGCTGCGCCGCCTCGCCGGCGATATAGAGGCGAACGGGCAGCAGGAGCCGGTCTGGCTGCTCGATGGCAAGATCCTTGACGGTCGGAACCGAGAGGCGGCTTGCCATCTGGTCGGGATCGACGCCTGGACGAAGGAGTACGAGGGCAAGGACCCGCTCGGCTTCGTGCTCTCGCTCAACCTGCATCGCCGGCACCTGACGGAAAGCCAGCGCGCCATGGTAGCGGCGCGGATCGTCGACTGGGAACGCGGCATCAATCAGAACACTTCCGGGGATGCAAATTTGCACGCCCGCGAGGCAGGCCGCCGGCTTTCGATTTCCGAGCGCGCGGTCAAGGCCGCAAAGCGGGTGCGCGACCACGGTATCGAGGCTCTTTCCGATGCCATTCGCGACGGGCGGATCTCCGTCCATGCCGGCGAGGCTCTGAGCCACCTGGAGCGGGCGGCGCAGGAAGAGGCGCTGCGTCTCGAGGAAAAGGGGATCATCCAGCGCGCCAAGGAAATTCGCCAGAAGCGGCAGGAGATCCGTCATGCCGTGCGGTTGACGCATATGGCGCATGTCGCCGAGGCCGGCGAATCCACGGCGGGCAAGGTCGGGCAGAAGTTCCCGGTCATCTATGCCGATCCGCCGTGGCAGTTCGGCGTGCGCTCGGAAGTGACGGGGCGCGAGAAGAGCGCCGAGAACCACTATCCGACCATGCCGACGGAGGCGATCTGCGCGCTCTTCGACGAGATCGGCGCACCGGCCAAGCCCGATTCCGTCCTCTTTCTCTGGGCGACGAACCCGATGCTGCCGGACGCTTTCCGCGTCATGGCCGCATGGGGCTTCACCTATGTGCACCACTGGATCTGGGACAAGGAAGTGGCCGGAACCGGCTATTGGGGCCGCGACCGGCACGAGCTGCTGCTGATCGGCAGGCGCGGCGACCCGGTTTCGCCACTACCCGGCTCGCAGCCGGAGACGGTCTATCGCGAGCGGAAGGGCAGGCACAGCGCCAAGCCCGACTACTTCGCCGAGCAGATCGAGCGGCTCTATCCCGCCATGCCACGGCTGGAAATGTTCTGCCGCAGCCCGCGCCCGGGCTGGACGGCGTGGGGGTTCGAGGCGGCGACAGGGGAGGCGGCTGAGTGACCTCCATGCTTCCTATCATCGAGGAGCTCGCCGATGCGCCGGACCATAACGCGCGCGCGCGGTGGCTGCTCGAAGTGCCGCTCGCGGTGATCATTCGCGACCAGGTGACCATCCACCGGCTGCTCTCGGCTGCCAATTTTCACGAGGGCCTTGCCTACTTCGCAGCCGAGATCTCGGCGCTTTCGGTGACGCGCGGCCGTGATGGGCTTGCGCCAAGCACAATCCGCATGACGCGGGAACACGCCCGCATCGGAGTTCAGATCATTGCGCGCGGGGGCGCGGAAGGAGGGAAGCATGCTGCAGCTGGCTGACCAGGGGCGGTCGCGCTCGGCCGCCA
Organism: Sinorhizobium sp.; assembly: GCA_031178305.1. Taxonomy (GTDB): domain Bacteria; phylum Pseudomonadota; class Alphaproteobacteria; order Rhizobiales; family Rhizobiaceae; genus Sinorhizobium. Next base: position 4,316 of record JAPSJG010000100.1, on the reverse strand, counting down.
TGAGCGGCAAGCTGGATGAGCTGCAGGCACTGGCCGCCGTCATCCTCTGGAAATCAGGTCATTTCGACACGTTGGACCTCGCCGCCGTTCTCGGCGTTGGCGAGGACGCTGTCTGCCGGACGCTGCAGGCGGCGCGGCATGTAGGAAGGGGGCATTTGTGAGACCGACGAACTACAGCATCAATCCATCCTTCGGGCTCGACAACCGGATGACGATCGTACTCTTTGCCGGCATGGGCGGCGGGTGCGACGGGCTGGAGGAGGCAGGGTTTCACGTCCATCTCGCCATCAATCATGATCCCGTCGCGATCGCCGTTCACCAGAAGCGCCACCCGCACACCCGGCACGAGCGTTGCGACGTGTTCGAGGTCTGCCCGAAACAGGCGACGCAGCGGCGCGGCGTGCGTGTGCTGCATGCTTCTCCCGACTGCACGCATTTCTCCGTCGCAAAGGGCGGCAAGCCGGTCTCCAAGCGGCGGCGCTCGCTCGCCTGGGTGGTCTGCCGCTGGGCGGGGCAGGTGCGACCCGAGACGATTACGCTGGAGAATGTGCCGGAGATCCAGACCTGGGGGCCGCTGATCGCCAAGCGCGATCCGGCGACAGGCCGCGTCATGAAGCTCGACGGGACAGTTGCAGCCGAGGGCGAGCGCGTGTCGGTGCGCGAGCAGTGGCTGATCCCCGATCCAAAGAAGCGCGGCCAGATCTGGCGCGCCTGGCTGAAGCACATGCATAGCCTCGGCTACAGTTTCGAAGGGCGCGTGCTGGTTTGTGCCGATTACGGCATTCCGACCATTCGCAAGCGCTTTTTCGGGATTGCGCAGGCCGATGGTCGGCCGATCGAATGGCCGGTGCGCACCCACGCGCCGCGCCATCTGGCAAAGTCGCTCGGGCTTAAACCATGGGTCGGCGCGCATACGATCATCGATTGGTCGATGCCCGTGAAATCGATCTTCGGCCGGAAGAAGGCGCTGGCCGACGCGACCATGCGGCGCACGGCGCGCGGCGTCATGCGCTATGTCGTCGATGCCGCGAAGCCATTCATCGTGCCGATCACGCATTCAGGCGGCGATCGGGTGCATGGCGTCGAAGAGCCGTTGCGGACACTGACGACGGCGCACAGGGGGGAACTGACGGTGGTGGCGACGACCGTGCAGGCCTACTACGGCGGAGAGCAGGGGATTCGGCGCGGCGGTGATGTAGAGGAGCCGTTACAGACATTCGTGACGGAGCCGCGCCACGCACTCGTCGCTGCTCACCTCCAGCGGCAGTTCGGTAGCAGTACGGGCGCGGATGTAGAGGAATCGGCGCCGACCTTTGAGAGCAAGGGTAAGACGGCTTTGGTCTCCGCCTTCCTTGCACAGCATAACAGCGATCCGCGCGACGACGGCAGAAAGGTCTCGCGCAAGGGTCGCGGTGCTGATGAGCCGCTTGCATCGGTCACCACGTCGCCGCAGGTCGGCATCACTGCGGCCTTCCTGGCGCAGCACAATACAGGTGAGCCTGGGCGAAAAGCCGACGAGCCTCTGTCGACCATCGTCGGTCGCGGCTCCACACAAGGCGTCGTTGCAGCCTCCATGCTCAACCTGCGTGGCACAGACAAACGTGGCCGCGACGCGCTGGAGCCGCTGGCGACAGTCAACGCCGGAGGAAACCATGCCGGCCTTATCCTTGGGTTTCTCCAGCACTATTACGGCACGGGCGGACAGGACCAATCGCTCGCCGGTCCGCTCGGCGCCGTGACCGGCAAGGCGCGGCACGGGCTGGTAACGGTGAGGGTGGCCGGCGAAACCTACGTTATCACCGATATCGGCATGCGCATGCTGGAGCCCGAAGAAGGTGCTGCTGCGCACGGGTTTCGGCCCGGTGCACTGCCTGACACGATCACGGTCGACGGCAAAGAGCGTCGTCTCACCAAGACCGAGAAGTATCACCTCGTCGGCAACAGCGTGCCGCCGCGGATGGTCAGGCTATTGGCTGAATGCAATGTCCGGCGCGAATTCGCGGAGGCGGCGGAATGAGTATCGCCATCATGTCACAGTTATTCAAAGCGCACCTTGGTTCGACGAACAGGAAGATGCTTGCCGTGCGCCTAGCGGACTTCGCCGACGACGAAGGCAAAGGCATCTGGCCGACCGTCGGCCGTCTTGCCCAGGAGACCGAGCTTTCCGAGCGTTCGGTGCAGCGCATACTCGCCGATTTCGTCGAAGAGGGGTTGCTTGTCGTCGTCAGGAAGGGCGGCAGCAAGCCAGGAGAGGCGACCCGCTACGATTTCAACATGGCGGCGCTGGCAAGGTTGAAGGCTCCGAAAACGGCGTCCGACGGGTGTCACGGTGTCACCCATGACACAGTGTCACCCGTGACAGCGGCGACGCCTATGGGTGACACAGACGACGTCGACGGGTGTCACGGTGACACCCAAACCGTAATAGAACCACCAATAGAACCATCAGAGAGAGAGGGTGCGCGCGAAGGCGATTTGAAGGATCAGGACGATCCGGCGAAATTAGGCAAGCGGGTGAAGGCTCTCGAGATGGGAACGGCGAACAATCCGTGGCCGGGTGCGATCGCCTCCTCCACCGCTTGGGCTCTGCAGCAGTTTGAGAAGCTCACGGCTGAAGAGCGTCGGTTGGCCGAGGAGCGGCGCGACGCCTACCTCGCCGAATGCAAGGCTCAGAAAGTCAAGAACGTCGCGCTCGGCGTCTACCTTCGGGATAAGAAATTCCTCGACGTCTCGCCATTGGCCGGGAAGGTGCACGCGACGAGCACCAAGATCCCGGTTGCACCGTTCGGCCCCGTTTGGGCGGGAATTCGGGCGCTGGCGCTGCTCGACGGGTCCGAGCCTGTTGAGGTCCCGCTCGATGTGCGTGATCGCATTCGCCAGACTTTCGAGACCTTGATGCGGACAAGTGAGGCGCGGGCGCGTTCTTACGTCGGCAGTAAGGGGATCGTTGTCGGTCATGGTGGCGAGCTGATCTTTCCTCATGACTTCGACCAGGCGGAGCATCGTCGTCGCGTGATCGAAAGCGGCTTTCCTCGGGTGAATGAACTGCACTTCCAGGCCAAAAACCGCGACCGGAGCGCCGCAGAGGCGCGCTTCGAGGTGCTGGCTGATCTATGCGAGCCAGTGCCTGTCGGCTCCGATCTCTTCGAGAGCTGGCGGTCGTATCACGAAGATGCCAGCTGGCCGTTCGTTCCTGACCCCGGCTCGATGCCTGTCGTCTACTTCCCGAAGGGCGGACCGGAGCGGCTTCACCATTTCGAGACCGCCGCAAGGGCGGCACTGAGACAGGAGCGGAGCAATGATCATGCAGCGTAGGACACTCTCCGGAAGCCCGATCGCGCTGCAAGGACGTGAGCGGCTCTCGGACAGAATTCGGCGAATCACAGCAGCGAACTTGAAGGCAGCATCTATGAAAGTGACGGAAATGAACCCCGAAAATGCCCGTTGGTACTGCCTTCATGTGAAGAGCGGCAAAGAATTTGATGTGGAAAACGCATTGACGGCAGCGAATGTCGAGGCGTTCATGCCGCGAGAAAGGGTTGTTCTAGTGCGCCACGGGCGGAAAATCGAAAGCGAGCGCCCCTTCTTTCCGAGCTACCTGTTGGTGCGACTGGTGCCAACTCCGGAAGCGTTTCATGGCCTGCGGTACCAGAAAGACGTACTCGATTTCGTCGGTGGGCCGGCTGGATACCATGTCATCAACGATGCGGATGTAGTTGTTTTTAAAAGGCTCTCTGATGGTGTTGAGGCGCCCAGAGTAGCAACCGATAAGTCGTTTCGTGATGGGGATCAGGCCGACATCGTGTTTGGGCCGTTCGCCGGCTTCAGGTGCGTTGTGACGGCTGTGAAGTGGTGCCGGCAGGCAAAGGCGAGCGTGCGAATTGACGTACAGGGCAGGCCATTCGATATCGAAAGCATGCCTCTTGCGTTTCTCCGAAAGCTATGAGAGTCATTTTGTACGGACGAGCCGGAAGACGTTACCCTCCGATCCCCTAGCCAAGCACTAGGGCAGAGCAGGCAAGAAGCCTCAGGGACCAATGCTCCAGCCCCACGCCCAAACAGCCTCCAGGTGGAGGCACCGACTCAGGGCCAGTGCTACTGCTATGTTTAGATGATGGGCGACCGAGAGGTCGCCTTTCTCCGTTGAAGGTTACGGGCGGGCCGTTTCGGAGCTTCTGATGTTCGACGTTCAGATCAAAGTCGATCTCCAGCAGTTCAATCGATCCTTGACTGATATCGAGCGGAAGCAGCTGCCCTATGCCATCATGCTCACGCTGAACGAGACGGCCAAGGGCGGTCGCCTTGAAGTCCAGCGA
>JAPSJG010000099.1 GCA_031178305.1 Sinorhizobium sp. | reverse complement strand
ATGCGTGTCCCTGTTGGCTGAAACCTTGTCGGCATACCTTGACCAGACTTCCTGAAGGCAAGCATAGGCAGGATGTCACGCTCTTCCCAGAGCGTAGCCGAACGACTGAGCGCATTCTTAGCCATCGTGTTTGCCCCCTCATCACGATACGATGCCGGTGTCAGCGCCCCGAAGGTCGCGCGATGTGGGTATTCATGCAACTTCACTAATTGACAAGCGGCCTCATGGTCGGCATCCTGGCCAGGCTTTTTTTGCGAAGGATGCGACGCCTAGACTTCGGTAGTTTGAACATTTTAAGTGAAATTAGGCGCTTACCACAACTTCGTTGATCGCCGGCTGCGAACTGTCGGCAAGTTGAACCCGCTCCCGGTCGAAGTGAGAGGCCGAGCCAACTCCTGCCAGACCAGTTGCCGGCTGGATCCGGCGCCCAGGCGTCATCTCGATTTCGCCCTGATTTTTTGGGAAGCGGTGCCATAGTGCGGGAGAACAAGGCGCCCATGAGTCAGCAAAGTGACACCGTTGGCGTAGTCGTGCCGATGTTCAACGCCGAGCGAACGATCGGCGCGACCCTGGCCAGCATCTGCCGGCAGACCTATCAGGCGCTGGACATCATCGTTGTGGATGACGGCTCGACCGACGGATCGGCATCGATCGTGGCCGCCTGTGCCGAGCAAGACCGGCGGATTCGCATCCTCAAGCAACCCAACAGCGGTGTCGCCGCAGCTCGCAACAGCGGCGCCGCCGCGACGGATGCCGAGTTTCTGGCCTTTGTCGATGCGGACGATCTGTGGGCTCCGTCGAAGATCGCGCTTCAGTTGCGAGCCCTTGAGCAGGGTGGCCCGTCGGCGGGGTTGGCGTATTGCTGGTTCGCCCATATCGACGAGGACGGGCGCGTGTTCTCCTTGTACAACCGGCCGGATGCCGAAGGGCGTGTGCTCCATCGCATGTGTAGAAACAATTTCGTCGGCAATGGCAGCTCGATTCTCGTGCGTCGCTGCGCATTCGAAAAGGCCGGACAATTCGACTCCTCCTTGCGGGCGCGCAACGCCCAAGGCTGCGAGGATCTTCTCATTTGTCTTAGAATAGCGGAAAGCTACGAGTTCCGTGTCGTGCCCCAGCATCTTGTGGGCTACCGCATAACGAATACGAACATGTCGAGCGATGTCATGCAGATGCTTCGTTCTTGTGAAATCGTTCTTGGCGAATTTCGTGAGACGTATCCGCAGTATGGCACCGAGCTCGACGCCCATCTGGTCGACATGATCCATTGGCTTGCAGTGAGAGCCTTGATCGGCGGACGGCTTATTGAGGCCTGCGATCTTTTAGGCAAATTCTTCACACTGGAGCCGCGCCTGGCGATTTCGCGTCTGCCGAACATGCTGGACGTGTATTGCCGGAGCCGGCTCGTCCCTCGCTGGATCAAGGCCCGCGTGAAGCGACTGCGAAATAAGAACGCCGAGTTCCGGCCTCTCTATATGGAGACGATCTAGTGATGGCGGCCGCGCCCCTGTTCACGCGATTGCAGCGGCTTTTCCGCCTGGCAGCAGCACCCGCCTGGGCCGGATCGACCATTGTAGGGCTTGGGCTGGCCGCGGCGGTCCTGGAGGGTGCCGGGCTCTTCCTTTTCATCCCCCTCATCCAGAGCCTCGGGGCATCGGCACCTCAGTCGGGCAGATGGCAGCCGATATTCGACCGTGTCTTGTCCCCTATCCCTGAACATCTATTGACGGCGTTCCTTGTCGCGGTGCTTTGCGCCAGCATCCTGCTGAAGAATGCCGTGCACCTGGTCAATATCTGGGTGACCCGCTACATCGACGGCCTGGTCGCGCACAGATTGCGAGCAAGGGTTTTCGACCAGACCATAAGCTCATGTGTCGACTACAGGGTCGAAAACAAGCGCTCGGACATCATCACCACAATTGCCAACAACACCTGGAAGGTCAGCCAGGGGTTGAGCCTTGCTTACCGATTGATGATCTGCTCGTGCACGTTCGTCGTCTTTGTCATGCTGATGCTCTTGATCTCCGTCCGGCTGACCTTTTTCTCGATGGTGTTCCTGCTTTTTGGCGCCATGGCCATCCGCCTGGCCACGCGCCGCGCCGACGAAACCGGCAAGGCCGTGGTCGAAGAAAACAAACAGTTCGGCCTCAGGATGTGGGAAAGCATCAACGCGCTGCAGCTGATCCGCGCCTTCGCCCAGGAAGACTATGAACGCGGCCGCTTCCTGCAGACCTCGGATCGCGTGCGCCGCCGTCTCCTGAAACTCGACATGCTCTGGGCGGCCCCCGGACCGGTCTCGGAAATCTCGATCACGGTCCTGATCGGCGCCCTCGTTCTCGTCGCGCAATCGGCCAGCATCGGCATTGCCGCGCTGGCCGCTTTCCTGTCGCTGCTCTACCGTCTCCAAGGTCCGACTCGGGAACTGTTGCAATCAAAGATCGCACTGGACGGCCTCGCTGGCAGTATCGACGACGTCGATGACTTCCTGCGCACGACCGAAAGGCCGTTTCTCAGCCAGGGACATCTGCCGGCGCCGGCGCTTGAGGAAGCCGTCGAATTCAGAAACGTCTCCTTCCGCTATGCCCCCGGCCAGCCATTGGCCTTACAGGACGTCTCTTTTAACATTCCTACAGGCAAGACAACGGCAATCGTGGGAGAGTCGGGTGCAGGCAAATCAACGCTAATGGCGCTGCTTTTTCGTTTCATGGACCCCAGTTCCGGCGAGGTCCTCGCAGACGGCGTGCCACTTCCCGAATTCGATCTCCGCAGTTGGCGCAAGCGGCTGTCGCTGATGTCGCAGGAAGTCCATCTCTTCAACGACACGATCGCGGCCAACATCGCCTATGGCGACCTCGACGCCGGCATGGCGGAGATACGCAACGCAGCGGAGATCGCCAAGGCGGACGGTTTCATCCGTCTGCTTCCGGACGGCTACGAGACGCGGATCGGCGACCAGGGAATGCGTCTGTCGGGCGGACAGAGGCAGCGCGTGGCGCTCGCCCGCACGATACTTCGCAACCCCGATATTCTCCTGCTGGACGAGGCCACGAACGCGCTCGACGTCGAGACCGAACAGGCGTTTCAGCTTGCGCTCGATGAGTACGCGCACAACCGCACCGTTGTCGTGATCGCCCACCGGCTTTCGACCGTTCAGGCTGCCGACCAGATTATTATGATGGCCAAGGGGCGCGTGATCGAGGCCGGCTCGCCGGACGAGCTCTTCAGACGGCAAGGTCACTTTTCCAGGCTTCATGAATTCCAGCATGGCCGCGCCGCAATTGGTGGGAGCTAGGCGATGAGCTACAAGCTCGTTGAGATCGAGCTGTCGGAACCCTTGGCGACGATCAGTCTCTCCCCTCAGCAGAATGGCGTCGGCGTCGTCGCCCGCTGGCGGGGTCGGCTCATTGGGTTCGAAATGATCGAACTGCCTGCCGGATCGGCGGTGACGGTCGAAAGGCTGAATTCCCTTGCCGACGAGCGCTTCGCCAGGCGCATCCTCGTTGCAAAGCTGGAAGAGGAACTGCGGAAGCGCCAGCCGGTGAAGGAGGCGGTGCTGCCGAGCCTCAGCATCGCGATCTGCACGAAGGACCGCGCGCAGCGCCTTTCCCGGTTGCTTGGCTCGCTCGATCGGGTTCGGACGGAACCAACCTTCCGCTCCGTCGAAATCATCGTCGTCGACAACGCCTCGGTCGATGCCACCACGCGCGACGCGGTCGCAGGCTTCAGGGATGTCCGCTATGTTTTCGAACCGAAGGCGGGGCTCGATTTTGCCCGCAACGCGGCCCTTCATGCGGCGAAAGCCGACATCATCGCCTATCTGGACGACGATGTCGTGGTCGACCGCAATTGGCTTGAAGGCCTAGCCAAAGCGTGCGGCGACAATCCCGGCGCCGGCGGCTTCACGGGCCTGGTGCTGCCGTTTCGCCTCGACACCGAGGCGCAGATCCTTTTCGAGCGGCGGGGAGGGTTCGGCCGCGGCTTTGCCAGAAGAGAGTTCCACAATGCCCGTTTCGAGAATCCACTGCACCCCGTCGGCTCCGGTGTTCTCGGCGCCGGCTGCAACATGGCCTTCGACCGTGCTCTGCTGATCGAACTCGGCGGTTTCGACGAAGCGCTCGATACGGGAGCGCCGCTACCCGGAGGCGGCGATCTCGACATTTTCTATCGCGTGCTGCGTTCGGGCCGGCCCATGATCTACGAGCCGGAATATGCGGTCTATCACGAACATCGCGAGACGATTCCGCAGCTTAGGCGGCAATACTGGACCTGGGGCCTCGGCATGATGGCCTTCCTCGTCAAAAGCTACCGCACCGACGATGAAATGCGCGCGCGGCATCGGGCGATGGTCCGTTGGTGGTTCTTCGACCAGTTCAAGGCGCTCGCCCGCGCCGCAAGCCGGCTTCGCGGTGACGAAATGCGTTTCGGCCTGGCGGAGCTCTGTGGCGGAATCTACGGTCTCGTGGGCGAATATGACCGCTCGCGTGCCCGCATCCAGGCGATCCGGGAGCGCAATCCATGACGGCAGCGGGTTTCGACGTGAGGCATATCGATCTCGCTGCCGCCGATGGAGACACCCGGGGCGGGCGGGCATTGTCCATCTTCTGGTGGAAAGACCTGCCGCTTGGAATGCGCGCATCCTTGCATGACGAACTGCCCTATGGGACTCCGCAGTTGCGCCAGCTCGCCGCCGAATATGCGGCCGAGCAACTGGAAGCGCGCAGCATCAGGCTCGGCGCACCGCTGCGGGCCACTTATGAAGGGTGGCCAAAGCCCGCGCTCTCGCTTGCGGCTGCGCTCGAAGCGGAAAATCTGGTCGACAGCCTCGAAGAGTTCGCAACCGTGTCTTCCGCTTCGGCGCAGGACATTTCGGTGGTGATCTGCACCCGCGACCGGGGCCCGGCGCTGGCCGACTGCCTTTTCAGCGTGGCGGGGCAGCGCAGCGCTCCGGGGGAAGTCGTCGTCGTCGACAATTCCCGCGACGGCAACGCCAAGGCCGTGTGCGGGCAGTTCCCCGACGTACGCTATGTCCACGAGCCGCGTGCGGGCTTGAGCGTCGCCCGAAATGCAGGGATCAAGGCTGCCCGCGGGGAAATTGTCGCCTTCACCGATGACGATGTGGAGCTTCATCCGAGTTGGACTGCCGAGATCGCACGCGCCTTTGCGGATCGGAATGTCGAGGCGCTGACGGGTCTTGTGCTGCCGGCGCGCCTCGACACGGCTGCGCAATGCTGCTTCCAGTTCGCCATGGGCGGCTTCGGCACCACCTTCGTACCGCTCACCTTCGAGAGGCGTTTCTTTGAAGAAACGCGGCCGAGCGGGGCGCATGTGTGGAAGATCGGCGCCGGGGCCAACATGGCCTTTCGGCGATCCTTGTTCGAGCGGATTGGCCTGTTCGATGAGCGCCTCGGCGCAGGGGCAGCCGGATGTTCCGAAGATTCTGAGCTTTGGTACCGGCTGCTGGCGACCGGCGGGGCGTGCCTCTATGAACCCCGAGCTGTCGTCTTCCACCACCATCGAAGCGACTGGCCAGGGCTCAGGCGGCAGATAAGAGCTTACATGAAGGGTCACGTCGCTGCCCTTGTGGCGCAGTACGACAATTTCGGCGACCGCGGAAATATCGTGCGCATCTGCAAGCAATTGCCGGTCTACTTCCTGACGACCTTCGTCAAAGCGCTTTTCGAGGGTCCACCAGGCAGGCTTGGCATCTTGGCCACGGAAGTGCAGGGATGGCTGGCCGGGCTGCAGTTTCTCCTGCGCTTCGGCTGGAGAAAGCGGCGGACCCCGATGCTCATTCCACCTCCCGTTGCCGAAGGAGTGGCGCGATGATCAGCAAGGCACCGCTTGGCCAGTTCCTGTCCAGGAATCCGTACCCGAACGGCCTGACCGACGGCCTGTTCTATCGCGAGAAGATGCGCGCAATCCACCGCGTCGCTCCGGCCGAGACGGAGGGACCGGGACGGGTGCTGGAAATCGGCGGCGGTCGCAGCGGCCTCGCCAGCATCCTCTATCCGGAAGCGGAGATCATTACGCTCGACATCGACCCCGAGCTCGGCGAGCATCAGCCCCCGTGGGCGAAATCGACCTTCATTTGCGGCAATGCCTGTTCGCTACCTTTCGCCGACGACAGTTTCGACATCGTCACCCTGTTCGACGTGCTGGAGCATATCGAAGACGATCGCCGCGCCGCGCTCGAGGCGTTGCGGGTGGTGCGGCCAGGCGGGCATATCCTCGTCTCCACCCCGGAGGCCAATTGGCACTATCCTTACTTTCGCATCATGAAGCGCCATTGCCCGCACGAGAGCGAACTGATGCGCGAATGGGGGCATGTCAGGCGGGGGTATCGGGACCCGGAACTCGCCGCGCTTTTCGACAGGCAGCCGGAACGGCGCGCAACGTTCATCAACCCGGTCACGGCGTTCTTCCATGATGTTGCGTTCTCCCGTCTCGGACGCCGCCGCCGCAAGGTTCTTTACGCGCTGGCGGCTCCTGTAACGGTCGTTGGCTACCTGCTGCACCAGCCCTCGACGCGCGGCACCGAAACGGCCTTTGCCTGGCGCAAATGACTGGTGGCCAGCCGTCCCGCGTGATCGCCCTTTTTCCCTGGGGCGACGTGATCGAGGAATTTCTCGAGCCGATCGGGCTCGAACTTGGGGATTTCGCCGAACGAATGACCGGAGGCTGGCTGTTCGGCTATGCCGCCGCGCTGAAGTCGGCCGGCCATCGGCCGATCATCGTCTGCGCTTCCGAACAGGTGGGACGGATCGAGCGTTACGAGCATGCCGGCACAGGCACGCCGATCTGGGTCGCACCGGGAAGGCGGCCCCGGCAAGGCCATTCTCCCGCCGTCTACAGCCTGCGGCGCTGGGCCGCGACGCCGCTTGCGGCCTTTCGCGAGATCCTCACCCGCTGCCGCTGCGACGTGCTGCTTGTCCAGGAATATGAATATACCCGCTTCGATGCGCTTGCCTGGCTGGCGCGCCGCATGGGTCTCCCCCTCTATGCCACCTTCCAGGGCGGGGACCGCACGCTTTCCTGGGTCGAGGCAGCCGCCAGACAGATGTCCCTGCGCGCTTGCCGCGGCCTGGTCGTGGCCTCCTCCGCGGAGCGCGACCGTCTCGCCAAAACCTATCCGCGGATCGCGCTGGAGATCGCCAATATCCCGAACCCGCTGGATACCGGGGAATGGCGGGCGATGGATCGAAGGGAAGCCCGCTTGAGCCTCGGCCTGCCGCAGGATTGCTTTATTGCCGTCAATCACGGGCGCATCGACATCCGCCGCAAGGGGCTCGACGTCCTCGTGAAAGCCTGGGCGCGCTTTGCCAACGATCCGGCTTCTCAATTGGTGATCGTCGGTTCGGGCCAGGACAGCGAGACCTTCGCAAAGCTGCTTCGCGAAAGCGGCCTGTCGAATTTGCGGTGGCTTTCAGGCTACACCACGGATCGGCCGCTGATTCGCCGCTGGCTTTCGGCCGCGGACGCCTACGTCACGGCGTCCCGCGTCGAAGGGATGCCGGTCGCGCCATTGGAGGCGATGGCCTGCGCCCTTCCCGTCGTCGCTACGGATGCGCAAGGTTTGCCGGACATTCTGGCCGATGGCGAAGCCTCCGGCGGCCTGATAGTCGGGCAGGAGCGGCCTGAGGAAATCGCGCACGCCTTGGCTAAACTGAAGCACGACACGGGTCTTCGTACACGCCTCGGTGTGGCGGCACGAAAGCGAGTGACGGAAAAATTTTCGCTCGAAGCGGTCGGCGCCGCTCTCGACGATTTTTTGACCACCCGCCAGACAACGGCCCGCAAGTGAAGGTCACATCCGGCTACGATACCAGGCGAGCGCCGTCTCTATGATCCTGTCTATGCCGGACTGCTCGGGCACCCATCCGAGGTCCCGTTTCGCCTTGGCCGCAGCCGCGACGAGCGCCGGGGGGTCGCCGGGCCTGCGAGGACCGTAGACAACGGGAAGCCTACACCCGGAAACCCGGCTGACGGCCTCCACCAGTTCCTTCACCGTCGTTCCGACGCCGGTACCGAGATTGTAGACATGCACGCCCCGCTCCCGCAGGAGCTTTTCGCCCGCAAGGACATGGGCATGAGCCAAATCGGTAACGTGGATGTAGTCGCGAACGGCCGTTCCGTCTCGCGTGTCGAAATCGGTGCCGTTTACGGTGAAAACCCGGCCGGGCTTGATCGCCGCCTCTATGGCAAGCGGAACGACATGCGTCTCCGGCTCATGCCGTTCGCCGATCCCACCGTCGGGATCGCAGCCTGCGGCATTGAAATATCGCAGCATCACCGCATTGAGGCCGTGGGCACGCGAAAAATCCTCCACCATCCGTTCGATCATGAACTTCGACCATCCATAAGGATTGATCGGAGACTGCGGATGCTCCTCGTCGATCGGGGTTCGCATCGGAACGCCGTAGGAAGCACAGGTGCTCGAAAAGATCAGCCTATCGACGCCAGCCTTCAACATTTCCTCGAGCAGCACCAATGTGCCGAAGCTGTTGTTTCGATAATAGAGTTCAGGGTGCTCGACGGATTCGCCGACATAGGCGTAGGCGGCGAAATGAGCCACCACATCCGGGCGGTATTGGCGCAGTGCCGCGGCAACTGTCGCGGCGTCTGCAATGTCGCCCTCGACAGTCGGTCCCCATTTGACTGCGTCGCGCCAGCCTCGGGAGAGATTGTCATAGGTGACGACCGACCAGCCGGCCTCAGCGAAAGCCTTGCAGCAATGCGATCCGATATAGCCCGCTCCGCCTGTGACGAGGACGGTCTTCATTCAGAGGCGACGGACTGCGAAGCACCCGACGAAAGCAGGTCTTCGAAATAGACAATCGTCCTGGCAAGCCCCTCCCGCAACTGGACCGTCGGCTTCCAGGCGAGTTCGCGCACGGCAAGCCCGATGTCCGGCTGCCGCTGCCTGGGATCGTCGGCCGGCAGGGGCAGGAATTCTATCTTCGACCGGCTCGCGGTCAGTTCGATGACGAGATTGGCGAGTTCCAGCATCGTAAACTCGGCTGGATTGCCGAGATTGATCGGGCCTGTGACTTCGTGCTTCGTTTGCATCAGGCGAACCAGGCCGTCGATGAGATCCTCGACATAGCAGAACGAGCGTGTCTGCCGGCCGTCGCCATAAACCGTTATCGGCTTGTTCCGCAGCGCCTGCACGATGAAGTTGGAAATGACGCGCCCGTCGTCGGGGCGCATCCTCGGACCATATGTGTTGAAGATACGCGCCACCTTGATCCGAAGCCGGTGCTGGCGCCAGTAGTCGAAGAACAGGGTTTCGGCGCAGCGCTTGCCTTCGTCGTAGCAGGAACGCGGCCCTATCGGGTTCACCCTGCCCCAATACTCCTCCTTCTGTGGGTGAATCTCGGGGTCGCCATAGATCTCGGACGTGGAGGCCTGGAGGATCTTTGCGCGGACCCGCTTGGCAAGGCCCAGCATGTTGATCGCGCCGTGGACGCTGGTTTTGGTCGTCTGTACCGGGTCGAACTGGTAATGAACCGGACTTGCCGGACAAGCGAGGTTGTAAATCTCGTCTACCTCTATGTAGAGGGGAAACGTAATATCGTGGCGGACGATTTCGAAAGACGTGTCATCAAGCAAATGGGAGACGTTGCTTCTACGTCCCGTAAAAAAATTATCTACGCATATAACCTCATGTTTTTCCTGTAAAAGTCGTTCGCACAGGAACGACCCGAGGAAACCCGCGCCGCCCGTGACTAGAATCCGCTTCGCCTGTTGCATGGCTGATCATACTAGGCCAATCCGGGCAGCAATAAGGACAGAAGGCCGGTGGCGCAGGGGTTCACCTGCGGCGCGCCTTCACTTTGTATTACCGGGAGGAAATGATTCTCCTGAGGCGATCACGATGAAAGCGAAATGCGCCCGCATTCGCAGCGCGATTGGCTTGCCATCACTGGAGCTTACTGATCGCGACAGGCTGCCTGCCACTGTTCACGAGGCGGTTCAATGCACCAATGCACCGACGACAGCGTCCCCGCCCGATCTTAAAGAGCTGTTCGACGGACCGACCTTGCGCCCATTGCCCATCTTTTGACCCATGATTGAGCTGGCCGCTCGACATAGGTCTGGACAAGCAGCGAAAGGCCGACTGCTATCGGGAACACCACAACGACGAGGAACCAGACATGGCCCATTAGCTGCCCAGAAAAGTGGCCAAAAACGAACTTCGCTGGGAGGTGTAAGAGATAGAGGGGTAGGAACAGGTCCCGATTGCGACCAACCACGGAAGAGCGAACACCTGCG
>JAPSJG010000098.1 GCA_031178305.1 Sinorhizobium sp. | reverse complement strand
TCTCAGCGAACATCCGCTTTCGGGCAAGCGCGTCAAGATCACCCTCGTTGCCCGCGACGCCGCCGGACAGGAAGGCCGTAGCTTGCCCGAGGAAATGGTGCTACCGGCGCGTCCGTTCTTCGAGCCGCTCGCCGCGTCCGTTGCCGAACAGCGGCAGATCTTCGCGCTCGACGCCAATCAGTTGCCGCGGGCGGTCGAGCTCAATGAAGCGGTAACGCTCTATCCAGAGGAGACGATCCCGAACCTCACGCATTTCCTTTTGCTCCAATCGGCAAAGACGCGGATGAAGCTCGCGCGCGACGAGGACATGCTACGCGATGCCGCCGACCATCTCTGGGAAATCGCGCTCGGCATCGAGGACGGCGACCTGTCGCTTGCCGAACGGCGCCTTCGCGATGCGCAGCAAGCGCTTTCGGACGCTCTCGAACGCAATGCTCCCGACGAGGAGATTGCGAAACTGATGCAGGAATTGCGCCAGGCGATGCAAGAGTACATGCAGGCGCTCGCGGAGCAATTAGCGAAGAATCCGCCGATGGCCGGCAATCCGGATATGAACAACGTGCTGCGCCAGCAGGATCTGGAAAAGATGATGGACCAGATCGAGAATCTCGCACGCTCCGGATCGCGCGACGAGGCCCGCCAGCTCCTGTCTGAGTTGCAGCGAATGATGAGCAATCTGCCGTCCGCCCGCATGATGCAGCAGATGGGTGAAAACAACGCGATGCGCCAGCAGATGGACAAGCTGGGGCAATTGATGCAGCAACAGCAGCAGCTGCTGGATGAGACATTCAAGCTGGACCAGGCCCTGCGTGACCGGATGCAGCGCGGCGATCCGCTCGAGGGCGAGGACAGCGAGCTGTTCAGCCAGGACATGCCCCAGGACCCCGGCCAGGGCAGCGATCCCAATGGACAGCCGAACCCGCTCGACGGCCTGACCGCCGAGCAGCTGAAAGAGGCGCTCAGGCAATTGAAGCAGCAGCAGGAAGCGCTCGGCAAACAGCTGGGCGAGCTTCAGAAGAGTCTTGAGGATATGGGTATCAAGCCCGGCAAAGGCTTTGGCGAGGCACAGAAAGAGATGGGAGACGCCGCCGGCGCCTTAGGCGAGGGTCAGGGCGAGCGGGCCGTAGGCAGCCAGGGCCGCGCCTTGCAGGCGCTGCGCGAAGGCGCCCAGGACATGATGAGCCAGATGCAGGCCCAAGGACAGCAACAGGGCCCGGGAATGGGCGTTCCGCAATACGGGCAGAGCGGACGCGATCCGCTCGGACGGCGCCACCAGAACGCCGGTCCCTATTTCGACGATCAAGTGGAGGTGCCGGACGAGATCGATAGCCAGCGTGCCCGGCAGATCCTCGACGCCATTAGGCGAAAGCTCGGCGACAACCTGTCACCCGAGATAGAGCGCCAGTATCTCGAACGCCTGCTCGACATGCGTTGAAGCGCATCGAGGCCGTGAGGGATGCGTCGCATGGGCGTTCATGCGACGCATTTCTTAGAGACGTTGCCAGAGTCAGGCCGCCAGCGCGTGGGCAACCGCCTTACGGATGTCGGGCAGGGTGAACGGCTTGCAAATCACATCCACGACTTTGCCGGAGAGGTCGTCGGCGCGCTCGCGCTGCTCGGCATAACCGGTCATCAACAGGATCTTCAGTTGGGGAAAGGCGGCTGATGCCTGGTGGGTGAGCTCGATTCCGTCCATGACCGGCATCCGGATATCGGATAACAGGAGGTCGAATGGCTGGTCCTGGAGACGGGCGAGTCCGTCTGCGCCATCCCCGGCTTCGACCGTTTCGTGTCCGTCGAGTTGCAGCGCCCGCGCAACGAATGAGCGCAAGGCATCCTCATCCTCGGTAATCAGGATTTTCGCCATCATGGCCTCCCGTGTTCGCTCGCATAGAGCGCTGGGCTCTATCTCATTGAAGCTACGCGTCACGGCTACTGGAGCGGCATCCGTCACGCCGCTCCAAACAACCAGCTTTTCGTTTGCTTTCGGTAAACGCGTTGAAGCCGTTTTTACAGGACCGGCTACTCGGCGTCCCCGGTGACGATGCCGACGAACGGTAATTCGCGGAAGGCGTAGGCCACGTCCATGCCGTAGCCGACAACGAAGTGGTCCGGGCATTCGAAGCCGACATAGTCCGCCTCGAGATCCACCTTGCGCTTCGAGCGCTTGTCGAGCAGCACCGCGACGGTAACGTTGCGCGCACCGCGTTCGTAGAGCAGATCCTTGGCAAAGCGCAGCGTACGGCCGGACTCGAGGATGTCGTCGATCACCAACACGTCGCGGTCGTGCACATCGCTGTCGATGTCCTTGGCGATTTTCACGCCTTTGGACTCTGTCCCCGTTCCGTAGCTCGACAACGTGATGAATTCGACTTCGGGTGCAAGTCCGGCATCGTGCATGGCACGGATGAGATCGGCTGCGAAAATAAATGAGCCCTTGAGAATCGAGATGACGAGCAGATCCTTGTGCGGCCCGCGCATGATCTCTTCGGCCATTTCGCGATTGCGCTTCGCAATCACCTCTGCGCTGTAAAGGACCTCGATTTTCTTGCCGCGGACGACGGGCATGCGGGTTACTCCGTTCTATCAGGAAGAACGTGAGCCCTCCCCTTCTGATTCTGGCGAGCGCGGCGAAAGCCCATTCGGACTTTCCTCATGCTCTCTCAGCCGCCGATTAGCACAATCAGCGAGGCGAGGCACTGTTTTCGGCAAAGGAAACCGTCACATCGGGCTTTTTTCCACCCGCATAGGGTAGCCGCGCCACCAAGTGGCGGCGTTCGCCCGGCGCCATGGCGGCGCCTTCAGGCAGAAGGCGTGTCGCGGTGATCTTGCGGCCGTTGCTCATCACATCCACAACGACGGAGGGCAAGCGCTGCTCGCTCTCTGACCGGTTGTCGATCGTGGCGTAGACCGAGAGCACGCGCATTCCGGCTGAATCGTCAAGGGCGGCCGTGACGCCTTCAATTGCCAATGGATGCGCATCGGCCTCGCCTTGCCCGACTAGTCCTGCAATCGCGAGAAATGCTGCCAATGTCACACCGGCGACCAGCCCAGCGAAACGCCGCGCCGGCATCGCGTCCAACCTCGCCTCCACCCCCGCCAGGATCCGCCGCGGCAGGCTCTCCCATCCTAACGTCACCGGCCGAGATGCGGGGAGCGCCCCAGCCCGTCGATTGTCGTTGAACACCGGGTAGGCATCGCGCCGCGGCGACGGGCTCACGGTCTCGAACTCGACATCGATATAGTCCGAAGGCCTGGCGGCGGCTCTGCTCGGGCGCGCTTCGCGTTCCGGCGGAAGCAGGTCGATGGCAGCAGTGCGTTTCGTGCGGAATGCCTGCATGGGGCTCTCCCATCGGAGCGCCGCGCCTCACTAAAGCGCGCCGGGGTTCGCTTCTGCAACGCCCAACGGAGGTCTCGCGAGAAACAGGCATTGCATCAAATCCTGACGACACGTAAACGGAAATGGTTAATGTTTCGAAAAGGAGCCGCGAAAGCGGCTTCTTTTCATGAAAAATTAATGGCCGCTTAACCATGATGCCGCACTCGGTTTTGCCTTGGAGACGCGCTGTCCTATTGCACGGTCCCGCAATCGGGGCTGATTTGAGGATCGGGCGGCCGAGGCGAGGCGTTGCGGCGGTACGCCGGAGGCTAACCGCTTAGACGCGGAAGTCGAAGTCGTGACGAGAGACTGGGCTGTCCCATTGATTCATTTTGAGAATGTCGGATTGCGCTACGGCATGGGACCGGAAATCCTCCGGGACCTGACCTTCGATATTCCGCGCCGCTCCTTTCAGTTTCTGACGGGCCCCTCCGGAGCGGGGAAAACGACTCTGCTGCGCCTGCTCTTTCTCTCTCTGAAGCCGACCCGCGGGCTGATCCGCATGTTCGACCGCAACATCTCCTCGATTCCGCGCGAGGAATTCCCGATGCTGCGGCGTCGAATCGGCATCGTGTTCCAGGACTTCCGCCTGCTCGACCATCTGACGACCTACGAGAACGTTGCGCTGCCGCTGAGGGTGCGGGGCAAGGACGAAACCACCTATCGCTCCGATGTGCTCGAGCTTCTGAAGTGGGTCGGCCTCGGCGAGCGGATCAATGTCCTGCCGCCGGTGCTTTCTGGCGGCGAGAAGCAACGCGCCGCAATTGCACGAGCGCTGATCGACCGGCCGGAAATCCTGCTCGCCGACGAGCCGACCGGCAACGTCGATCCGCCCATGGCGCGGCGGCTTCTGAACCTCTTCCTGGAATTGAACCGGCTTGGCACCGCCGTCGTGATTGCCACGCATGACCTGTCGCTGATGGACCAGGTCGAGGCCCGGCGAATGATCCTGTCACAGGGGCGGCTCGACATCTATGAATGAACTCCGCCCCCGCGAACAAGCCCCACCGCCGCAGCAGCGCCGCGCCGAAATGCGCGTGCGTCCGACAGGGCCGATCGTCCCCTCGGCCAACGTCTCCGGCCATGCGCTGATGTGCGTCATCGCCATCATGTCCTTTCTTGCCTGCCTGACGCTCGGCGGCGTCAGCATGGTACGGGCGACGGCGCAGAGCTGGCAGTCGCAGATCTCCCGCGAAATCACCATCCAGATCAAGCCGGACGACGGCCTCGACATGGAGAAGGCGCTCGCCGACGCGCGCGATCTCGCCTTGACCTTCGCCGGCACGAAGAGCGGGACAATCGTCGACCGTGCGGCAACCGCACGACTCCTGGAGCCCTGGCTCGGTGGTGGCCTCGACCTCGACGAGTTGCCGGTGCCGCGGCTGGTGGTGATCACGATCGACGAGAACAATCCGCCGGATTTCGCAGCCATGCGCAAGGCGCTCACCGAAACGATCCCGCAGGCCTTTCTCGACGATCACCGCACCTGGGTCGACCGCCTGGTAGCGATGGCGAACACCACGGCTATGATCGGCACGGGCGTGCTGATGCTGGTTTTCTCGGCGATGGTCCTGACGGTCGTTTTCGCCACACGCGGTGCCCTCTCCGGCAATCGCCATATAGTCGAGGTCCTGCACTTCGTTGGAGCGGAAGCTGGCTTCGTCGCCTCCGAATTCCAGAAGCACTTCCTGCGGATCAGCTTGAAAGGCGCCAGCGCCGGGGGCCTGCTCGCCGCTCTATCCTTCGCAATCGCCAGCGTCTGGCAATCGCAGACGCTCGCGACACCGGAAACGGACCAGGCGACAGCGCTCTTCGGCACCTTCTCGATCGGCTATACCGGCTACCTCGGGATTTTCGCGATCATTCTCGTCATTGCTCTGCTGACGACGCTGACGGCCCGTCTTACAGTCATGCGAACGATCTACGAAATCGATCTGATTCGATCGGATCCAGGCCGGACCGACGTCTTCCAGGGTTAGAGCCTTTCGTGCCCGGATCGGGAGGCATTCAAGCGGTGAACCAGCCAGAATCGGACTAGTCCCTGCCGCAATCGGCGGCTATGTGAGAGAATCACGATGGTTGAGGAGCTTCGCGGGACCGAAATGGCCGGGACGGGCAAATGGCGAGACAGGGCCGCGCGCCGTCGCCGGTCCCGCAGCCTCCTGCGGAAAGTCCTGCGCCGAGGTTTCTTCGTGCTGGTCCCGTGCCTCGGCCTTTTCGTCGCCGGTTTCCTGCAATTCGCCGACAAGGTCGCCTCCTTGCAGCCGCCGGCCTCCCCCAAGGCCGACGCGATCATCGTACTGACCGGCGGGTTCCAGCGGATCGACCAGGGCGTCGAACTCCTGAAGGCCGGCGCCGGCAAGCGCCTGCTCATCTCAGGCGTCCACCCGACGACGACCAGGAGCCAGATACGTCGCAACACGCAGAGCTCCGCCGCCCTGTTCACATGTTGCGTTGACATCGGTCGAGAAGCAGTCGACACGATCGGCAACGCCGTCGAGGCATCCAACTGGATTGCCGACCGGGGCTACCGGAGCATTCTCGTCGTCACCAACAACTATCACATGCCCCGCAGCCTCCTCGAACTGCGCCGCGCCCGGCCGGAAACGGAATTCATCGCCTATCCGGTCGTGAATTCCGATTTGAAGACGAGCAACTGGCTGCGCAACCCGTTGTTCATGAAAGCCATTTTGCTTGAATACGCCAAGTATTCCGTCGCCTTCCTGCGCGACGTCATCGGCTCGCATATTCCAACCAGGATCGGAACTGTGACGCTGGCTGAGGAGTAGGAGACGCGCACGAGAAAATGCCCATCATCCGCCTGCCGACGCCTTCTCCCCGCAAGCTGGGCGAAGGAGCCCCTTTTTGCCCACCGGCGAACTCCCGT
Source organism: Sinorhizobium sp. (assembly GCA_031178305.1). Taxonomy (GTDB): domain Bacteria; phylum Pseudomonadota; class Alphaproteobacteria; order Rhizobiales; family Rhizobiaceae; genus Sinorhizobium. The sequence continues at coordinate 4,006 of JAPSJG010000098.1, read as the reverse complement.
CCCCTTGCCCTGCCTGCGGGCAAATAGCCTGCGGGGGAGAGGCGAGGGTAAGGCGAGGTAAGAGGCAAACGCATTACACACGCACGACAAAACTCCAAGAACAGTTTTCCTCCGTGCCGGATTCGTGTAGGCAGCGAAGCAACCGGCCGCCTGGCCGTAGTTTCGTCTCCCGTCGAGAGCCTAGCTGATGCTCATCCTGCGTTCGATCCTTTTCAATCTGGTATTTTACGCCAATCTGATCGTGCAGATGATCGTCATGACGCCGGTCTATTTCCTCCTGCCGCGGAAAGCGTCCTGGATCGTGCCGAAGAACTGGGTGCGCAGCAATCACTGGCTGATGGAGAAGATCGTCGGCACGACCTTCGAAATCGAGGGCCTGGAGAACATTCCGAAGGGCGCCTACATCTTCGCGCCGAAGCACCAGTCCTTTTGGGACACCTATGCGCTTCTGCCCTGGCTCGACGATCCGTTCTACATCCTGAAGCGCGAACTCACCTGGATACCGCTGTTCGGCTGGTACGTCATCAAGCAGCGCATGGTCCCGGTTAACCGCGCCGCGCGGGGCAAGGCCATGGCCGCAGTGATGGAGCGCACCAAGCGGGAAATGGCAACCGGGCGTCAGTTGATCATCTACCCGGAAGGCACGCGCCGCCCGCCCGGGGCCCCGCCGGAATACAAATATGGCATCGCCCGTCTCTACCGCGACCTCCAGATGCCGGTGGTCCCCATCGCCATGCATCCGGGCCTTTTCTGGCCGCGGCGCAAGTTCCTGCGCTTCCCCGGCCATTTTAAGGTGCGCATCCTGCCGCCGATCGAGGCCGGCATGGATCCGGACGCGTTCCTGGAAAGGCTCGTGCAGGTGACCGAGGCGGCAAGCGACGATCTTCTCGTCGAAACCGTCAAGGCCAATCCGCATCTGCCGCTGCCGGCCACGGCCAAGCAGCGACTGCGCGAGCTTGGCCAGTAGAGCGCTGCGCGCATCCGGCTCCGGCAACCGGCAAAGCCGCTGCAAGTGGCAAGACCGCCTTTAGGTCGGATCGACCTAAATCATCAACGTGGTCGATTCTAAGACGTTGGCGCGGAATGCGGGCGGAAAACCGCACACACTTTTCCTCATCAGGCTCGGACCGAAACCGCTGTGCCGATCGTCAACTTGGCGGCGACCTCCTCGAGCCAATGGTCGCGGATGCCCATTTCCTGGAGATGCGCCAGCGTGTTGAGGACGTACTCGCTGTTCGGACCCGACTTGCCGACGGCCCCCGCAACCGTAGCCGCCGCTTCCGCTGCCGTCCTCGCGCCGGCATATTGCGGATGGGCCCGGTCGACCACATAGGCAAGCGCCGGCACACGGCGCCCGTCCATGAACTGCACTGGCATGGTCCGTTCCTTATAGACGTGGGTGACGAGCTCGCGTTCGCGCAGATAGTCGACGACGCCGGCTCTCTCTGAGGGGGCAATGCGAAATGCCGCACCGATGCAGGAGCCGCCATAGTCGAGGCCGAGCACCAGACCCGGCCGCCGTTCGGTGCCGCGGTGAACCCAGGAGTGTACGCAGAGGGAGCGGCGATAGCCGAAAGCGCGCGCCGTAAGCTTCTCCTCGAATGGAAAGCCCGGATTCCACATCAACGACCCGTAGCCAAAGACCCAAAATTCGTCCATATCCGCTGCCATTCAAACCGATGCCGCCGCCGACCTGCCGAGATTTTGGATCGGCACGGCCAAGTGGCTTTTTAGAGCGAGACCAACCGGGCTGTGAAGCGGTTTCCGCCGTGTCCCGCTCTATTCTCGAGAAACTGTGCCGCAGCAGGGGACAAAGCCTAGGCGGCATTGAAGGAAGTTAGGTTACGCGATCGGAAGCGGCCAAATGGAAAAATGGCATCCGACGCAGCAGATTGGAGTAGGCGAGATAATGACGGCAACCGAGGTCGCCAACGGATCACCGGCCGGCAGGAAGTTTTTCTGGTTGGCGGTGGGCATCGTGCTCGTCACCGGCCTCTATTCCGGAGGCTGGTTCCTGGCAGCCGATCAGATCGAGAAACGCTTGCCGGGCTATCTCGATGAGAACCGAGCGAGCGGCCTCTCCGGCGAATGCGCGGACATGGAAGTTCGCGGCTTTCCCTTCCGTATAGGTCTCTTCTGCGACAAAGTGCGCCTCGACGATAGGCGGCATGGCGCCTCCGCCTCCTTCGGCGCCCTGCGGACGGCGGCACAGGTCTATCAGCCCGGCCGCGCCGTGATCGAACTCGACGGACCCGCCGAAATCCGCTTCTCGCCCGGCGTTTCGATCTCGGCAGATTGGACGCTCATGCATGCGAGCCTCAAGGCAACGCTCTCTGGCGTCGATCGAACCTCGCTTGCCTATGACAATCTGACGGGCACGGTGCGCTCGCCGCTGATCGACCGGGCGCTGGGCTTTGGCGCCAATCACGGGGAACTGCATCTGCGCCAGAATGGGGAGGACCTCGACGCGGCCATCAACGTGGAGAAGCTCGACCTGCGTCTTGAAGACGGCCCGAGCTTCGCTCCGCCGGCCAATATCGCAGCCGACCTCACCATCACGGGCACGGCCGAATGGCTGCAGGGAAGCGCCCTCTCGCCCCACATGCTTCGCGGGACCAAGGGAGAGTTGCGGCAGGTGACGCTCGATATGGGCGACGGAATGAGCGCGAGGCTCTCCGGCCCCTTCTCGGTTAATGGCCAGGGTCTCGTGTCCGGTGAATTCTCTCTCATGCTGAACAGCATCAGTGCCTGGCGCGAGAATCTGGTAAAGGCCGTTCCCGAAGAGACCGACCTGATCAACAATGTCGCCAATATGCTGGCGGCGCTTGCTGGCGGCAAGGACGAAGCAACGGTCAAGCTGAACGTGCGCGACGGCACCGCCTTCCTGGCCTTCGTCCCCATCGGTGTACTGCCGCCACTGTGACGGCGGTCGGCCGAGGTAGTCTATTTCTGATCCATCGCGTGGCGGCCGAAGTCCGGCATGGCCGTGTCCTGCCCGGCCTGGATGATCGAGCGGCGGATCGCCCGAGTGCGGGTGAAGAGTTCAAAGAGCTTGTCGCCGTCGCCCCAACGGATGGCACGCTGCAACGACGCGAGATCCTCGGAGAAGCGCGCGAGCATTTCGAGGATCGCTTCCTTGTTGTGCAGGCAGACGTCACGCCACATGGTCGGATCCGACGCCGCGAGACGCGTGAAGTCGCGAAAACCGGAAGCCGAATATTTGATCACCTCGGACTCGGTGACCGTTTCCAGATCATCCGCCGTTCCGACGATGTTATAGGCGATGATGTGCGGCAGATGCGAGACGATCGCCAGCACCTTGTCGTGGTGCTCAGGGTCCATCTCGTCGACCATCGAGCCGAGCGTCTCCCAAAAGAGCCGCAGCCGCGCGACGGCCTCCTCGTCGGTTCCGGGCGGCGGCGTCAGGATGCACCAGCGGCCGCGGAAAAGGCCGACGAAGCCCGCATCGGGACCGGAATGCTCGGTGCCGGCGATCGGATGACCGGGAATGAAATGCACCGTCTTCGGCAGGTGCGGCGCCATCTGCGCGATCACCGAACCCTTGGTCGAGCCGACATCGGTGACGATCGCGCCGGGCTTCAGACAAGCGGCGATTTCCGCCGCGACGGTGCCGGAAGCGCCGACGGGGACGGATACAATGACGAGATCGGCACCCTTGACCGCCTCGGCGGACGAAAGCGTGTAGCGGTCGCCGAGTCCGAGCTCGCCGGCGCGCTTCAACGTCGCCTCGCTGCGCGTCGAAACGACAATGGTTCCAGCGAGTTGCTTCTCCCGAATCTCCCGCGCGATCGACGAGCCGATCAAGCCGATGCCGATGAGCGCAATGGTTTCGAACTGCTGAGCCATCATTTCCGTCCCATGAATTCAGTGAGCGCCGCGATCACGCCTTCGTTCGCCTCCTGCGAGCCGATCGTCATGCGCAGCGCATTCGGAAGTCCGTAAGCGCTGACGGCACGCAGAATGAAGCCGCGGCTCGTCAGGAAGG
>JAPSJG010000539.1 GCA_031178305.1 Sinorhizobium sp. | reverse complement strand
GGCCAATGTTTCGCGATCGCCACTGGTCCGGAGCCTCCTTCCGATGAACCTTCGGCTGGACATATGGTTGTCGGTGGTCAGGCTGATGCTCTGCGGGGGCGAGTACCTCCCGCCCGCGCTCATTCTGCGGTCGAGGCAGAACGGTCACAGCGCGGCCCCGCCGCAAAGAAACGGCGCAGAATCAGCTTTTATGCCAGGCGCCGACCCGAGGATCGCTGGATTGACGGCACGGGAACTGCAGATTCTCGAAATGGTCTCGCGAGGTCTGCAGAACAAGATAATCGCTGCCGAAATTCGCCTGTCCGAAAACACGGTGAAGATCCACCTGCACAATATCATTACGAAGCTGGGTGCCCACAACCGAACCGAGGCGGCCGCGAGATTTCGAAGCTTGCAAGAGCGCCACTGATTGTCAGCCTAAAATCTTTGCATTTCACCGAGCCGGCGTTGTTTGGCGAGCGTATTCGAGCGCTGCCAGGCGTGCGTGGTCTCAAAGAGCTAGCTCGACGACGGCGCGTCTTGCTACGCGCACGTAGATGTCCTCCAGCGGTGAACGAGGCCGGACGAGTTGACGCGTTGCAAGTCGCATAAGCGCATTCAGATGTTCCCTGCCGCCATAGCCGACTGTTTTCGCGAAAGGCTTCATCGCGGCGTGCTCGACAACGGGGTAAAGCCGCGCGTACTCTGCCCCGTTCGTGAACTCCTCGAAATTGGAGTCTTCGACGAGGAAGGTTTCGACCGGGGCGCCCTCGGCCAATATCGCTTCATGTGTGGCGAGCACGACGTGGTAAAATTCGAGCACGTCCAACTCGCCAGGCAGCGCCGGGGTAATTGACGTTCCGTTTATGAGATCCTTCGGTCTGATGAAGACGCCGTCGATGTACAGCGCGTGACCGGAGGAGAGATACAGGTCCTTGCGGGGCGTTTGCTCGTCGAGGGCGAAACGGCGGATGCGGACCGGCACCACGCTCTCGTCCCACCTGGGTGCCGCGCGTCGGTAGACGTGGCGGCCTATCCATTTGACCGGCAGCAGTTCGCCGCGGACCGTCTTGACGAGATCGTCTATGCGGAGGTCCTCGATCGCCGTCTCGCCCTTCGAAGTGAGGATCGCCGTGCCGCGCAGGACGCACATGGGATTTCCTTTGCCCACGCCGCCACGGCCGTGGCCACGGCCCGGATGTTCGGGCGGTTTTCCGGCGCCTTTGGCCGCTGATGATGTGACGATAGTGGTGAAGGCACCCAATGCGGCCATCCTGGTGCTTACAGCGGCGGCCAGACCGATGAAGTGGCGCCGGGCCTGATCCACGGGCGGCGTGCTTTGCCTCGCAGGCATAATCGCTGTCCTCCCATTCGAGTGTTCTCTCAGTATAGACCCGGGACGAACCGGTTGGGATATCCCAATTGGACAACAACATTGCCTCGAAAGGGGGAGGTGCATTGTACTTCTGGAGGAACAGTGCGCCTGAACGCCCGTAAGTCTGCGGTCCTCCTGCCGAAGCTCAGATATTTTCCGGCGTATAGAGGTCGAAGGGCAGGAAGGTCTGGCCGGGCACGCTCGAAGCACCCCGGTCGGTCGCGCCGACCATAAGGTCGATCGTTTCCCGGGCCAAAGCCGGAACGGGCGTCGAGACCGCCATCAGGACCATTTCGTCGGCAAGGGCAGCGCGCGATTCCGGCGTCAGCTCGTTGACGACGGCGAGCAGCTTGCCCCCGAGCTTTTCCTCGCGGATCGCCGAGATGGCGCCCTCCATGCCGCCCCCGCAGACGTAAAAGCCTAAGAGATCCGGATGGCGCTGCAAGAGATCGAGCGTCGCCTCGTGAGTGATCTCGGGCGTGTCGAGGTTCACCATCGTGTCGAGGACCTCGAAATCGGGTGCGTTCTCGCGAAAATAGGAGCGAAAGCCGATCTCGCGGAGTTCGTGCCCGTGGAACCGGTGGCTCCCGACGAAGGCCGCGACCTTTCCCGGCTGCTTGGCCGCCTTAGCGATCATCCAGGCAGCCGTCCTGCCGACTTTCTGATTGTTCAAACCGATATAGCCGTCGCGCACGCCGGCGGCGAAATCCGACAGGAGGGCGAAGACGGGGATGCCGCGCTCCTTCAGTTCCTCTATTGCCGCGGTCACGGCCGGGTAATCGGGCGACACCAGCGCGATCGCCTGATTGCGCGCCGCCATCGCCTTCAGCTTTTCGACGATGGCGCCGGGCGTGGAGCTTGCGACGAAATCCACCTGCGCGTTGGCGCGGACACGCGTCACCGAGAGCGCCGCGTTTTCGATTTCCTTTGCCAGGGCCTTGTAGAACGACTGCTCCGGCTTTTGCAGGAGAAAGCCGAGCCGGTATTGCGGCAGATCCTCGAAGACCCTTTGGCGCAGCAGGCCGACGGCGTGATAGCCGATCGCTTTT
>JAPSJG010000538.1 GCA_031178305.1 Sinorhizobium sp. | reverse complement strand
CGAAGGGCTGGACGTTGAGGCCCACGATCTTCAATTCGTCATTCTTGAAAAGCGCCCAGGAGCCGGTCGTGAAGTCCTGCAGCCGCGAGCCGACGGCGAGTACCACATCCGTCTCCTCCGCAAGCCTGTTCGACGCGGAGGTGCCGGTGACGCCGACCGAACCCATGTTGAGCGGATGCGAATGCGGCAGCGAGGACTTGCCGGCCTGCGTCTCGACGACCGGAATGCCATGCTTCTCGGCGAAGGTCGCGAGTTCGGCGCTGGCTTCCGAATAGAGCACGCCGCCGCCGGCAATTATGATCGGCTTCTTCGCCTCTTTCAGCGTTTTGATCGCCGCGGCGAGCTCGTCGGGATCGGGCTCGATCCGGCGCGGCACCCAGACCCTCTCGTCGAAGAAAGACTCCGGATAGTCGTAGGCTTCGGCCTGGACGTCCTGGCAGAGCGAAAGCGTCACCGGGCCGCAATCGGCAGGGTCGGTCAGCACCTGCATGGCGCGACGGAGTGCCGGGATGATCTGTTCGGGGCGGGTGATGCGGTCGAAATAACGCGAGACGGGGCGGAAGCAGTCATTGGCCGAGATCGTGCCGTCGCCGAAGCCTTCCACCTGCTGCAGCACCGGGTCGGGCCGCCGGTTGGCGAAGACGTCGCCGGGCAGGAACAGGATGGGCAGACGGTTGACATGGGCGAGCGCCGCCGAGGTCACCATGTTGAGCGCGCCGGGGCCGATGGAGGAGGTGCAGGCCATGAAGCGGCGCCGGAAGCTCGCCTTGGCGAAGGCGATGGCCGCATTGGCCATGCCCTGCTCGTTTTGGGCGCGGTAGGTCGGCAGGGTATCGCGCACGGCATAGAGCGCCTCGCCAACGCCGGCGACATTGCCATGGCCGAAAATCGCGAAAACGCCGCCGAAGATCGGCACCCGCTCTCCGTCGATGACGGTCAGCTGCCGCGTAAGGAACCGGGCCACGGCCTGTGCCATGGTCAGACGCACGGTTTTCTGGCTCATTTTTGTTTCCTCCTGGTGGCGGATTTCCGCCCCTTTGTTTGATCTGGGCCGGCAGGCTGTCGAATTTCATGGCCAAAGCGCGATGCGGGTGGGAGCCGCCTCACACCATTCCTCATCCGCCTCGGTCGGCCCTTTTTACCTATGCAGCCTTCGTTTCACCCAATTGCAGCCAGAGGTCCACCAGCGCCTTGAATTTCGCGGCCATGTCGGCAACGGCCTCTTCGTCGGTCATCGAGCCGGTGAGCCAGGTCTTGGCGGCATCGGCGAAGATCGTCCGGCCGACCGCGAAGCCTTTTACCGTCTTCGATGTCCGTGCGGCGGCAAAGCCGTCCTTCAGAACCTCGTAGGGCGCCTCCAGCCCCAGAAGGACGACTCCGCGGCAGAGCGGATCGCGCCTCTCGATCACGGCGTCGATGGCGGCCCAGGCGCCGCGGCTTGCCTGCGGCTCGAGCTTCCACCAGTCGGGCTTCAGGCCAGCATCATAAAGCTCGTTGAGCGCGCGCGGAACGGTTTGATCGTCGAGCGGGCCATGCTTGCCGGCAATGATTTCGATCAGGATCTCGCGGCCGACCTTGCGCGCTGCCTCGAAGGCCGAGCGCAGCTTGGCTATCTGGGCGGCCTTGATCTCGGCCGGGTCGTCCGGATGGAAGAAGGAGAGCACCTTGATACAATGGTCGACGGGCCAGTCGATCAGGCGACTACCGAGATCCTGACTGAACTCGAACTGCAGCGGCCGCGATCCCGGAAGCTCGATCGGCTTGCCGATCCAGAAGTCGCGGTGGGCGCCGGCCGAGAAGAGGGCCTCGCGGCCATACTTGTCGTCGATCAGCATGCCGAAGCCCGGCCTTCCGGCGGCGACTTCAGCCGCAGCCTTGACGGCCAGCACCTTGAACGCCGGAATGCGCGCGATCAGTTCCGGATTGCCCTCGGCGATATCCTCGAGCTGGCTGCGGTGATCAATGGCGAGCGCCATCAGGAGCGGGATGTCGCGTTGGCGCGTCGTCGCCCAATGGACGTGATTGATCGCCTCGTCCTTGCGCAGCGCCTTCTCCTTGCTGCCGTGCTCGAGGAAATACTGCAGCTCGACCCAGGTCGGGATTTCCGGCGCGCAAAGCAGGCGCGAGACCGCGAAGGCGCCACAAGCATTGGCCCAGGTCGCGGATGTCGCATGCGGCTCGCCGGTGAGCCAGCCGCGCAGGAAGCCGGACATGAAGGCATCGCCGGCACCGAGCACATTGTAGACCTCGATCGGGAAGCCCTTGCCGACGATGCCCTCTTCGAGGTTGTCCGAAATCGGCCCGTCATAGACGATGCATCCCATCGGCCCGCGCTTCAAGACGATCGTGGCATTGGAGAGGGAGCGGATGGCCTTCAGCGCCCTGAGGAGATCGCTCTCGCCCG
>JAPSJG010000537.1 GCA_031178305.1 Sinorhizobium sp. | reverse complement strand
TTCCATGTACGGCGGCACATCAGGCCTCCACGGATTGGATGGCGGAAAGCTGCCAATCGGCCCCATGTCTGCGCTGGAAGGTCCAGAGTTCAACGGCTTCCGTCGGGTGGTCGGGATCACCGCTGACGACGCTGCCGGTCGCCCGGTCGCGCATAACGTCGATGCTCTCGTATCGCATCGCAACCGTCGCAAAGTCGGCGCCGTTTTCACGCCACGCCTCGGCCACGTCGCCCTGAACGAGATGCACGTCCCGCACTTCGTTCCTGAGACCCTTCGTCGCGTTCTCCCCGAGTTCCTCGGCCAGATAGGACATGGCCTCCGGCGTCGTCAGCCTGCGCAGCGCCGGATAGTCCTCGGCAGCGTAGGCCGCCTGCACCTGCTTGAGCATCGCCTCGAAATGCTCGAGGTCACCCTGCCCGATGCCGATCTCGTCATTATCCCATGCGCTCTTCGCCGGCATGGAAGGGCCCGGAGCGATAGCCGCACCGGCGTGTCCGGCGACCCCCTCTCCGATGCCGGGAATCCGGAAGGACGGCGAACCGCTGGCAGCTGCGTTATCTCGCGCGGCAGACGGTGCCGAATAGGCCGGTCGGGCGCCGCGGCCGAAGAACCGCATCGCCAGTGAAATAGCGGCAATGACCAGCCCAAGCTGCAGCAGGAGACCGAGAAAACCGATGCCGCCGCCGAGGCCATGGCCAAGCAGCATGCCGATGAGGCCGCCCATCATCAACCCGCCGAGCATCGATCCGCCGAACCCGCCGAAAAGGCCCGGGCGTCTGGTCGCCGTTTGGCTCTGCGCTGCCGGTCTCGTTGCCGCCGAAGGATCGGCATTCTGCCGCGGTGTCATCGTCCGTTCTATCGGCGCGGCATTGTTCGGCGCAGTTCGGGTTACTGGCGGCATGGAAAAGGTCCGGCTGCCGCGCGAGCCGAACCCGCCGCCCGCCCGTCGCGCCTCGGCCAGGTCGGCCACCGTCAACATTGCCGCAAGAGCGACGGCGGCAACTGCCAGAACACGTCCAAAACGCTGCATAGCTATAATCCTGTTTTTTCACTCCCGCCGGGTACCGGCCACAGTGCGCGATATAGAGATCGGAACCCGGCAATTTAAGAGCGCGAAAACGAAATTCCGCACGCCGTGCCCTTGCGGTCCCTTCAGCCTTATCGGACTTCCGACCCGAATGAAACAGGCGCAATGAACCCCAATTCAACGAGCTGCGCCGATCCGGAAAAGCGGACCGAATGCTCGTTGGCGAAATCGAGCTCGCCGGTTTTCTGCAGGTCTTCCAGCATCTTGCGGTAGGCGACAGCCCCGTCGAAATATTGCCCGTCGGCCACCGCCTCTTCGATCTTCTCCTTGTAATCGGAGAAGAATTTGAAGTGCAGCAGCGCGCCGCAAATCGGCAGAAAGTTTCTTTGGAAGGGTAGCGGCTGATGAATGCTCATGCCAAGGCTGCAATCCTTGTCCCAAAAGATGAGGGGATATTTCATGAGCTCGAGCACATAGGAGAACTTGCGGTTGCGCGGGCCGCCCGTGATGCTGATCGCCCTCTTCGTATAGGCCATCTCATAACCGGCGCCGTCGAAGTGGTCTGCTATTTCCCATGGCATGCGACCGTCGTTGACGTCTAGCATTGCCGAACCAAGCGGACCGACCGGGTACATATCGAGCATGGGGGCAGCCAGCCGCGTTTCGCCTCGGCTTTCAAGCACGCGAATGAGCGTGTCGAGCGGTTGGTTCTCGCAATCCTCATAGATCAGGAATTCGTCGGAGTCGACGTTGAGATACCACCTGTTCCCGCCGTAGCGCTCGAACAGTCCCTCGCGCCACTCGCGTCCGCGACGGGCATCGCTATAGCGCAGCGGCGAACGCCAGACATCCACATCCGCCTGCGCCAGGAGATATTCGCGCGTGCCGTCGGATGACACATCATCCACACAAATGAAGCGCGTCACGCCAAGCTTCCGATAGTGCGCCAAAAAGGACGGCATCAGCTTGAGGTCGTTACGGGTGTTGAAGACCAGCGGAATGTCGTCGTCGCTGAGCGGTCGCGCGCCGCCTTCAGTAAGGCAGGACATCTCGATCTCGCGCTTCCACCGGCGAACGCGCGCCGTCAGCCGCAACGTGTCGTAAAGGGTGCGCACACGATCGAAAAACGGCCTTCGGCGCAACCCGGTCTCTTTTTCGGAAACGCGAAAAGGGTAGTGAAAGTCTTTCAAAATCCGCTCCAGTCGACCGCCGCGATAGGAGCCTTTATCGGCATCGTGCCGAGAATTCAACTCTACGGAACCCGGCCCCGTTCCACTTCGGTTGCATGCGCGAGGGCACGCCACAGCGCGTCATTCACGTGTCGTGGAAAGCTCCTGCCACAGCCGCGGTACCGTCGCCGGGCGCGTTTGCGAGGCCAA
>JAPSJG010000536.1 GCA_031178305.1 Sinorhizobium sp. | reverse complement strand
TGCGGCGCACGAACACCATCGCGCCGGCCGGCGTACAGGAGACGAGCCCGCCTTCGAGATCGCCGGTCGCGACCTTGCCGGCATTGACGACATGCAGACCATCGACGTCCTTCTCCGGCAGGATCGATTGGATGATCGGCTCCGACTTGAGATGCTTCGGCAGCGGTAACTGCACGAGGATGCCGTGGATGGAGGGATCCGCATTGAGCTTATCGACCAAGGCCGCGAGTTCCTCCTGCGTCGTCTCCTCCGGCAGCGTATGCTGGATCGAAAGGAAGCCGCATTCCTTGGCCATCTTGCTCTTCGCCGACACATAGGCGTGGCTTGCCGGATCGTTTCCGACGATCACAACCGCGAGTCCCGCGCGCACGCCCGCATCGGACTCCAAGGCCTTGGTGGCGGATTTCACAGATTCGATGACCGAAGCGGCAACGGCCTTGCCATCAATCACAGTCGTCACGGCGTATCTCCCGGTTTGTCCCTCAAATTCGGGCTACACTCTAGCCGGCACGCCCTCAAGCGATTGCCTCAATGCGCCCTATGCTGTTCCGAACGCATAATTGCAAGAGCTTAAAGGGGACCCGAGTTGGCCTGCGGCCGGCAATCGCCGCATTTCCTTGCATCGATGAGAGACCGCAGCAATGAAATCGCAATTTTTTGAGACTCTCCGGGCCTAAATGCCGCACCCGTCGATCACGGCTGGAAGTGAATGACATGAAATTTTCCCTTCGGATTCAGCATCCGTTCAGGAACATTTGGTTTATTATTCGCCTAGGTCCTGAACCTACAGCGCCGCGCGTCTCATCAGACGCGCAAAGGTCGCTGTAGCACTTTGAATCGCTGCATGTCTTTCTCCTTAAACGAGGTCGATTTAAGGAGACATGCAGTGGATCTGAGCGGGTTTGTCGATGGCGCCGAACGGTCAGGATATTTCCATCCATTTCCAAACCGAGCTGGAGAATAGAGCGGATATAGACCTCGTTGTCGTGGTCCCGACGTTCCGCCGCGCTGAGCATCTCGTCAAGACGCTGAAGACCATCGTCTCGCAACGACCCGACGTTCCCTACGCGACGCTCGTCGTCGAAAATGACGCGGAGGGTCTCGCCGGTGCGGAAGCGGCAAAGAACTTCTTTCTGCAGCACCCGTCGAATGCGGCCGTAATCATCGCTCACCGCCGGGGGCACAGCCATGCCTGCAACGGCGGCTGGGCCACGGCCCTCGATCTCTATCCTAACCTGCGCGCCCTGGCCGGCATCTATGATGATGAAGTCGCCGCTCCCGAATGGCTCGATGGCCTTATGGGAGTCCAGGAGGCCCTCGGGGCGGACATAGTCGGCGGTCCGCAACTGCCTGTCTTCGAGGGTTCGGATGGGCAGAGATGGAAACATCATCCGATCTTCTCGCCCCGTTACGACGAAACCGGGCCGGTGCCGCGGCTCTATTCCGCGGGCAACGTTCTTCTGACCCGGCCAGTGCTTGATTCCATGGCCCGACCTTTTCTGGACCCGGCCCTCAACCTTGTCGGCGTCGGTGACGCGGATTTCTTCAATCGGTGCAAGGCCAAGGGATTCTCGTTTGCGTGGGCGGCAGAGGCCTGGGTTGCGGAAGCAGTTCCGCCGCACCACACGACCGCGTCATGGATACGCGCCCGCAGCCGCGAACGGGGCGCGATCTCGACCCTCCTGGAGCATCAGCGTGATTCGTCCCCCACAGGTCGGCTGAAGACATTCGGCCGATCCACCGCCATGCTTGCCGCATCGCTGCCACGGGGCATCAAGCTTTGGGTACAGACCGGCCTTGCCGCCGCGGCTTTCTATCATTTCCATGTGGCGAGCGGCCGCCTCATGGGCGAGTTCGGCCTTGCCGCCGGACAGAAGCACGAGCCCGAATAAAAGAACGGCAGCACCCTGCCGTTACAGCGCCGTGCGAACTTCAGGACGCACAAAGGACGCTGTAAGTCTTCTACGCATCGTGCTTTCCGAAAATCGGTTCCGATTTTCGGGCCGATGCGCTAGCGCGCGCTGCTTTGCGCGCTCACGGCGCCCGCAGGAAGCTTGTCGGAGGCGACTTCGCCGTACCTGTCGACGATTGGCGCCGGTTTCTCGTAACGCGCGGCCTGACCGGTGGCCGCTCGCTCCACTTCCTCTTTGTTCAGATATTCGAGCTGCTCGACGAGCACTTCGGTGATCACCTCCCCGCCCAGTTTCCCGTTGAGGCCGTCTTTCACCGCGAGCTTGAAGTCCGCCAGGGCGAACGAGCCGGTATCGGCGACATCGACGAATTTCGAGCCGACGAGCATGTCGTAGAGCTCACTGGTCACGAGTTGGCGAAGCGGCGCGTGCAGCTTCGCAATACCTTCCCTCTTTGCCGAGAAGGAGAGTTTAGCAAGGAAGTACCCCTGGACGGCGC
>JAPSJG010000535.1 GCA_031178305.1 Sinorhizobium sp. | reverse complement strand
CTGATCGGCGTCGACTTCGCCTATGTGCAAGCCGGCCATAGCTACTACACGGTGGAAACGCATATCCGTCATCTCGGCGAGGCGAAGCTTGGACAGGCGCTCTACACGACGCTGCAGCTTCTGAGCGTCGACGAAAAGCGTATCCACTTCTTCACCAGCATTCATGATGCGGCCTCGGGCGACGTGATCGCTACCGCCGAACAGATGATGCTGCACGTCGACGCCAAGGCCGGCAAGTCGGTGCCGGCGCCGGCGGAGGTCATGGCGAAGCTACGTCCGATCGCGGAAGCGCATGCGAAGCTGCCGGTGCCGGAGGGCGCAGGGCGGCATGTGGGGCAGAGGCGGTGAAGGCTTCGGGCGCGGATCCCGGTCCGATGAGGAGATCGGCCCACGCAGGCGGACCAAAATTGACGAGGGAGAACGATGAATTTCGCACTGACCGAAGAACAGCAAATGATCGTCGAAACGGTCCGGACCTTCGTCGAGACCGAGATCTATCCGCATGAGAACGAGGTTGAGCGCACCGGCGTAGTACCGCGCGAGCTTGGGTTGGAGATCGCCCGCAAATGCAAGGAGCTCGGCTTCTATGCATGCAACTTCCCCGAAGAGGTCGGCGGTGCCGGGCTCGATCACCTGACCTTCACGCTCGTCGAGCGCGAGCTCGGCCGTGGCTCGATGGGGCTCACCGTCTTCTTCGGCCGCCCATCCGGCATCCTGATGGCCTGCAATGACGAACAGCGCGAGCGCTATCTGCTCCCCGCCGTGCGCGGCGACAAATTCGACGCGCTTGCCATGACCGAGCCGGATGCGGGCTCCGACGTACGCGGCATGAAATGCTATGCCCGGCAGAACGGCAACGACTGGATCGTCAACGGCACGAAGCACTTCATCAGCCATGCCGACATCGCCGATTTCGTCATCGTCTTCATCGCCACCGGCGAGGAAGAGACGCCGCGCGGCCCGAAGAAGAAGATCACCTGCTTCCTCGTCGATCGCGGCACGCCGGGCTTCGAAATCCGCGAGGGCTACAGTTCCGTCTCGCATCGCGGCTACAAGAACTGCATCCTGACCTTCGACGATTGCCGCCTGCCCTCTTCGCAGATCCTCGGCGAGGTCCACAAGGGCTTCGATCTCGCCAATGACTGGCTCTACGCGACACGCCTGACGGTGGCCGCCACTTCCGTCGGACGCGCCCGCCGTGCTTTCGATTACGCGCTCTCCTATGCCGCCGAGCGCAAGCAGTTCGGCAAGCCGATCGGCGCCAACCAGGGCGTCTCCTTCAAGCTCGCCGACATGATCACGGAGATCGACGCCGCCGATCTCCTGACGCTTTCGGCAGCCTGGCGCCTCGACCAGGGACTGCCCTCGAACCGAGAAATCGCCTCCGCCAAGCTGTTTGCAACAGAAATGCTTGCCCGCGTCACCGACGAGGCAATCCAGATCTATGGCGGCATGGGCCTGATGGACGACCTGCCGCTCGCCCGCTTCTGGCGCGACGCCCGCGTCGAGCGCATTTGGGACGGCACCTCGGAGATCCAGCGGCACATCATCAGCCGCGATCTGCTGCGACCGCTGGGGGCGTAGGCGATGGCGATTATCTTTGGTGCCGAAGGAACCCCTTCCCGCCCCCTCGACCGCCTCATCCGCCCAAAATCCGTTGCCGTCTTCGGCGGCAAGGAGGCCCGCCGCGTCATCGAGCAATGCGAAAGGATGGGCTTTTCCGGCCAGATCTGGCCGGTCCATCCGCGCGAAGAGGAAATCCTCGGCCGCCGCTGCTATCATTCGGTTGCCGAGCTTCCGGAGACGCCGGACGCAGCCTTTGTCGGCGTCAACCGGTCCTTGACGATCGAGATCATCCGGGAGCTTGCCGCCCGCGGTGCTGGCGGCGCCATCTGCTACGCTTCCGGTTTCCGCGAGGCGGCAAACGAGCTATCCGACGGCGACGACCTGCAGGAGGCACTGGTCGCGGCTGCCGGCGACATGCCGATCGTCGGACCGAATTGCTACGGCTTCATCAATATGCTGGACGGTGCGCTGCTCTGGCCCGACCAGCACGGCATGCAGCGGGTCGAGCGGGGCGTGGCCGTACTCACGCAATCCTCCAACATCGCCTGCAACATCTCCATGCAGAAGCGCGGGCTTCCCCTCGCCTATGTCATGACCGCCGGCAATCAGGCGCAGACCGGCCTTTCCGATCTCGCCTGCGCCGTCATCGAGGACCCGCGCGTCACCGCCGTCGGCCTCCATGTCGAGGGCTTCGACAGTCTCGAAACGCTGGAGCGTTTGGCAGCGCGCGCCCGCGAATTGCGTAAGCCGGTCGTGACGCTGAAGGTCGGCAAGTCCGAAGCCGCGCAGAGTGCGACCGTTTCCCACACGGCCTCGCTCGCCGGCAACGATCGCGTCTCTTCGGC
>JAPSJG010000097.1 GCA_031178305.1 Sinorhizobium sp. | reverse complement strand
ATTGCGGACCTGCGTCGGCTTTCCCGCTTCGCGCCCAGGCATCTGCCGACCGAAATCGATGTCATTTCCGTCTGCAGAGAGCGCATGGATGCCGTGCCCCAGGTCGCCTGCTTCGATACGGCCTTCCACTGCGACATGCCGGCGGTCGCACGGATGCTTCCGATCCCGCGACGGTTCAAGGCGGAAGGCGTAGTGCGATACGGTTTCCACGGCATCTCCTACGCCCACGTACTGGACGTCCTGCGCCATGAGGCGGGGCATAGGGTAGCGAAGGGCCGTCTGATCTTTGCCCATCTCGGCAACGGTGCCAGCCTCGCAGCGGTGAGAGACGGCAAGAGCATCGATACGACGATGGGGTTCACGCCCGCGGCGGGCATCCCGATGAGCACACGTTCCGGCGATCTCGATCCCGGCGTTCTTCTCTATCTCGCCCGGAATGCGAGCGTCGACGTGCAGGGCTTCGAGCGCATCGTCAATCAGGAGTCCGGTCTTCTCGGGATCTCTGAAACCAGCGGTGATCTGCGCGACCTCCTCGAGCGCGAGGAAGCCGACGAGAGGGCGGCCGAGGCCGTGGCGCTCTTCTGCTACAGCATCAGGAAGCAGATCGGGGCTTATGCGGCCGCCTTGGGCGGGCTCGACATGCTGGTCTTCACCGGAGGCATCGGCGAGAACGCGCCGGAAATCCGCAGCCGGATCTGCGAGGGCCTCGGATTTCTCGGCATCGAGCTCGACCCCGCGCACAACACTTCCGCGGCGCCCGTCATTTCGATGGCCGGTGCCCGTGTCGAGGTCCGGGTGATTGCGGCAGACGAAGAATCCGTCATCGCCGGCGCCGTCTCCGAGACACTCAGCAAGCAGGAGTCCGTCCGATGACCGATCCCCTGTCGCCCGACCTCGTGGAGCGGATGGACGCCTATTGGCGCGCCGCCAACTACCTGTCCGTGGGCCAGATCTATCTTCGCGACAACCCGCTCCTGAAACAGAAGCTGACGCTCGCACATGTGAAGCCGCGACTGCTCGGCCACTGGGGCACGACGCCGGGCTTGAATTTCCTCTATGTCCACCTTAACCGGCTGATCAAGGCGTACGGTCTGAACATGATCTATGTCACCGGACCGGGGCATGGCGGCCCGGGCCTTGTGGCAAACACCTATCTCGAGGGAACCTATTCCGAGCTCTATCCGGACATCGGTGAAGACGAGGCCGGGCTGAAAAAGCTCTTCACCCAATTTTCCTATCCGGGAGGCATCCCGAGCCATGTGGCGGCGGAGGTGCCGGGTTCGATCAACGAAGGCGGCGAACTCGGCTACTCGCTCATGCATGCCTATGGCGCGGTGTTCGACAATCCCGACCTGATAGCCGCCTGCGTCGTTGGCGACGGCGAGGCCGAGACGGGGGCGCTCGCGACGAGCTGGCATTCCAACAAGTTTCTGAACCCGGCGCGCGACGGCGCGGTTTTGCCGATCCTGCATCTCAACGGCTACAAGATTGCGAATCCGACCGTGCTTGCCCGCATAAGCCATGAGGAACTGGAGGCGCTGTTCGGGGGCTATGGCTACGAACCGCTGTTCGTCGAGGGCGCGGATCCGCGGCAGATGCACCGGCTCATGGCGGCAACGCTCGATGACGCCTACGGCCGGATTGCCGACATCCAGCGCGAGGCGCGCAGCGTCGCATCCTCCGGCCGCCCCACCTGGCCGATGATCGTCTTCCGCTCGCCAAAGGGCTGGACGGGTCCGCGCGACGTCGACGGCAAAAAGACCGAGGATTCCTGGCGCTCGCATCAGGTGCCGCTCGCAAAGCTCGCGGAGGTACCGGAACATCTCGAGATTCTGGAAGATTGGCTGAAGAGCTATCGCCCCTCGGAGCTGTTCGACGAGCAGGGCAGGCTTCGCCGCGACCTCAAGGACCTCGCGCCGAAGGGCGAACGCCGCATGGGCGCAAATCCCCATGCGAATGGCGGTCTTCTCCTGAAAGAGCTGAACCTGCCCGACTTCCGGTACTACGCGGTGGAGTTCGATCGTCCGGGGAGCCGGACGGCGGAATCGACGCGTATCGCGGGGTTTTACCTGCGCGACGTTCTCAAATTCAATTCGGACAACCGGAACTTCCGTATCTTCGGGCCGGATGAAACTGAATCGAACCGGCTGTCGCCGGTCTTCGAGGCGACGGACCGGGCCTTCATGGGCGGGATCCTCGAAACCGATACGCAACTGTCGCCCGATGGCCGGGTGATGGAGGTGCTGAGCGAACATCTCTGCCAAGGCTGGCTGGAAGGCTATCTGCTGACGGGCCGGCATGGCTTTTTCTCGTGCTACGAGGCGTTCATCCACATCGTCGATTCAATGTTCAACCAGCACGCGAAATGGCTGAAGGTCTGCCGGGAGATCCCCTGGCGCAGGCCGATCGCGTCGCTTACCTACCTGCTGACCTCCCATGTCTGGCGGCAGGACCATAACGGCTTTTCGCATCAGGACCCCGGTTTCATCGACCACGTCGCCAACAAGAAAGCGGACATCATCCGCGTCTATCTTCCGCCGGATGCCAACTCGCTTCTGTCGGTGGTCGATCATTGTCTCAGGAGCCGCGACTACATCAACGTGATCGTCGCGGGCAAGCAGCCGCAGTTGCAGTGGATGAACATGGACACGGCGGTGGCGCATTTGAGGACCGGTCTTGGCATATGGGAGTGGGCTTCCAATGACAAAGGCAATCCCGATGCAGTGGTCGCCTGCGCCGGCGACGTGCCGACGATGGAAGCGCTCGCCGCCGTGATGATCCTCCGAGAGGCATTTCCGTCGTTGAGGCTGCGCGTCGTCAACGTCGTCGACCTCATGGCGCTGCAGGCCCCCAGCCAACATCCCCACGGCATTGCCGATGACGCTTTCGATCGAATGTTCACGACCGACAAGCCGGTGATCTTCGCCTATCACGGCTATCCCGCGCTCATTCACCGGCTGACCTATCGCCGCGCCAACCACGCCAACTTCCATGTCCATGGCTACCAGGAGGAGGGCACCACCACGACCCCCTTCGATATGGCCGTGCTCAACAGGCTCGACCGCTTCCATATCGCCAGGGCGGTGGTCGAGCGCGTGCCCTCGCTCGCATCCGCGCGGGAAGGCTTCACCCGTTTGATCGAAGGCAAGCTCGCCGAGCACGACGCCTATATCCGAGAGAATGGGGAGGACCTGCCGGAGATACGGAACTGGCGGTGGCAGCCGGCTGCCTGATCGGGAGCGACTTCCTTCTTCCCCCCGCCACCTACGTAGAATGACGTATGTGCAGTGCAGCGCCGACGTCGGATGATCCCCCAAGCAACGGCCAAGGGGAATGAACACTCCGTTGCGGCACCAGAACTAGAGGGGTTCAATCAGATGACTATCAGGGCACGCGTCACCGGCGCATTCCTCGCTGCCGTTCTTTCGACGACGGCGTTCAACGGCGCCTTCGCCGCCGAAGATACGATCAAGGTCGGCATCCTTCATTCGCTTTCCGGAACCATGGCGATCTCCGAGACGACGCTGAAAGACGCCATGCTGATGCTGATCGAGGAGCAGAACAAGATGGGCGGTCTGCTCGGCAAGAAGCTCGAGGCGGTCGTCGTCGATCCGGCCTCCGATTGGCCGCTCTTCGCCGAAAAGGCGCGTGAGCTGATCTCCGTCGACAAGGTCGCGGCGGTCTTCGGTTGCTGGACGTCGGTGTCGCGCAAATCCGTGCTGCCGGTCTTCGAGGAGCTGAACTCGATCCTCTTCTATCCGGTTCAGTACGAGGGTGAGGAAAGCCAGCGCAACGTCTTCTATACCGGCGCCGCGCCCAACCAGCAGGCGATTCCCGCCGTCGACTATCTGATGGAGAACGACGAGGTCGAACGTTGGGTGCTCGCCGGCACCGACTACGTCTATCCGCGCACGACCAACAAGATCCTCGAGGCTTATCTGATCTCCAAGGGCGTCAAGCCCGAGGACATAATGATCAACTACACGCCCTTTGGCCATTCCGACTGGCAGACGATCGTCTCCGACATCAAGAAGTTCGGTTCGGCCGGCAAGAAGACCGCCGTCGTCTCGACGATCAATGGCGACGCCAACGTGCCTTTCTACAAGGAACTCGCCAATCAGGGCGTCAAGGCCGAGGACATTCCGGTCGTCGCCTTCTCGGTCGGCGAGGAGGAGCTTGCGGGGCTCGATACGGGTCCGCTCGTCGGCCACCTCGCCGCCTGGAACTATTTCCAGTCGGTCGACAATCCGGCCAATGCCAAATTCATCGAGACCTGGAAGGCTTTCACCAAGAACGACAAGCGAGTCACCAACGACCCGATGGAAGCCCACTATATCGGCTTCAACATGTGGCTGAAGGCGGTGGAAAAGGCCGGCACGACCGACACCGACGCCGTCCTCGACGCGATGATAGGCATCTCCGTGCCGAACCTCTCGGGCGGCTATTCGACGATGATGCCGAACCACCACATCACCAAGCCGGTGCTGATCGGCGAAATCCAGGCGGACGGCCAGTTCGAGACCGTCTGGGAGACGCCCGGCCTCGTCGTCGGCGACGAGTGGTCGGACTATCTGCCGGATTCGAAGGACCTGATCTCCGATTGGCGGGCGCCGATGTCCTGCGGCAACTTCAACGTTGCCACTGGCAAATGCGGCGGCAAGGGTTCCTGATCCCGTGACGCCAGGTCTTCATGACAAAGCCATGTTCCAGGGGGCGGCTCGTGTAACGGCCGCTTCCTGAGCGGCCGTTTTCATGACGCAACGATAGCCCGGAATACCCTCCGTCCGAAGGCGCCATTCAGGCGGAGGACGGTCGGGCGAGGCGACGACGCGAACCAAATGAGAGGCGAATGTATCGCTTTATCCAAACCTTGCTGATGGCTCTGTTCCTCATTGCTGCAGCTACCCCATGGGTCCGGGCGGAGGAGGGGCTGCGCGATCTGGTGAACGCACTCGGCGAGGCCAAGCTCTCCAACATGGACGAGCACATAGAGGCACTCGCAAAAACCGGCGATCCCAAGGTCGTGCCGATTCTCGAAGCGCTCGGCGAGGGTAATCTTTATGCGCGCAAGGTGGATGGCCAGGTATTCCTGACGACGGGAAGCGGCTCGAAGCTTGCGCTCACCGATCCGGTTTCTGGCGAAAGCGCCGGCGAGGCGCCGAAGGCGGGTCTCCAAAAGGTCAAGGTCAACAACAGCGTCCGCCGTGCGGTGCGCACCGCACTCGGCAGCCTGACGCTTTTGAGCCAGGACCGCAATGCCCGGCTCAAGGCCGCGAAATCGGTGCTGCAGTCGCCCGATGCCGACGCACTGGATGCCATCGAGAATGCGCTTGCCGCCGAGAAGGATGCCGAGGTTCGCGCCTTGCTCGAACAGGCGCGCGCCACGACGCTCCTGGTTTCCGATCGGCCGGTCGAGGAGAAGAAGCAGGCGGTTCAGACGTTGAAGGAATGGGGCGGCGGCGACGCGCTCTCCGTCCTCTCCTCCGCCCTTGGTTCCGCAGACGAGGCCCTGAAGTCGGACATCGAGGCGGCTCTTGTCGGCCTCGAGCAGACGCAGGCGCTCTGGGCTGCCGGCCAGAACGTCTGGTACGGCCTCTCGCTCGGCTCGGTGCTCCTGCTCGCCGCGATCGGACTGGCCATCACCTTCGGCGTCATGGGCATCATCAACATGGCCCATGGCGAGATGGTGATGCTCGGCGCCTATACGACCTTCCTCGTCCAGGAGGTCGTGCGCAACTCCTTCCCCGGCCTCTTCGACTGGTCGCTGGCGATCGCGTTGCCGCTCGCCTTTCTCGTCACCGGCGCCGTCGGCCTCGCCATGGAGCGCGGCGTCATCCGCTTCCTCTATGGCCGCCCGCTCGAGACATTGCTGGCCACCTGGGGCATTTCGCTGATCCTGCAACAATCGGTGCGCACTATCTTCGGGCCGACCAATCGGGAGGTTGGCAATCCTTCCTGGATGTCCGGCGCTTTTGAGCTCGGCGGGCTGACGATCACCTGGAACCGCCTCTGGATCATCCTCTTCGCGCTCGCCGCCTTTGCCGCATTGCTCTTCCTTTTGAAGAAGACGCCGATGGGGCTGCAGATGCGGGCGGTGACGCAGAACCGGCGCATGGCATCGTCGATGGGCATCCGCACGCCATGGGTCGACGCGCTCACCTTCGCGCTCGGCTCCGGCATTGCCGGCATGGCGGGGGTCGCACTCTCGCAAATCGACAATGTCTCGCCGAATCTCGGCCAGGGTTACATCATCGACAGTTTCATGGTCGTGGTCTTCGGCGGCGTCGGAAATCTCTGGGGCACGCTCGTCGGCGCTTTTTCGCTCGGCATCCTCAACAAGTTCCTAGAGCCCTATGCCGGCGCCGTGCTCGGCAAGATCCTCGTGCTCGTGCTGATCATTCTCTTCATTCAGAAGCGGCCGCGCGGATTGTTCGCACTCAAGGGCAGGGCGGTGGAAGCATGATTACCTTGTTCCTCGTCAAATCGCTGGATCGCACCATTATCATCGCCGTGGCGATCCTGCTGGCACTCGCCGTTCTCGTTCCGGCGCTCAATCTTCTGACGGCGCCGGATCATCCGCTGCACGTGCCGATCTACCTCGTCTCGCTCTTCGGCAAGTACCTGACCTACGCGCTTCTGGCGCTCGCCCTCGATCTCGTCTGGGGCTTCTGCGGCATCCTCTCGCTCGGGCACGCGGCCTTCTTCGCGCTCGGCGGCTATGCGATGGGCATGTATCTCATGCGCCAGATCGGCGCGCGCGGCTCCTATGGCAATCCGCTTTTGCCGGATTTCATGGTGTTCCTCAACTGGAAGGAATTGCCCTGGTTCTGGTACGGCTTCGACATGTTCTGGTTCGCGGCGCTGATGGTCGTTCTCGTGCCGGGCCTTCTCGCCTTCGTCTTCGGCTGGTTCGCCTTCCGCTCGCGCGTCAACGGCGTCTACCTCTCGATCATCACCCAGGCGATGACCTATGCGCTGCTTCTCGCCTTCTTCCGCAACGACATGGGCTTCGGCGGCAATAACGGCCTGACCGACTTCAAGGACATCCTCGGCTTCAACATCCAGGCGGCGGGCACGCGCACCGCGCTCTTTGCAGCCTCGGCGCTGGCGCTTGCGACCTCGCTCGTCATCACCTCCGGCATCGTACGCTCGAAATTCGGCAAGGTGCTGGTGGCGCTGCGCGATGCGGAAAGCCGCACCCGATTCCTCGGCTACCGGGTCGAGCACATGAAGCTCTTCGCCTTCACCGTCTCGGCGATGATGGCGGGCGTTGCCGGCGCCCTCTACGTGCCTCAGGTCGGCATCATCAACCCCGGCGAGTTCGCGCCCGGCAATTCGATCGAGGTCGTCATCTGGACGGCCGTCGGCGGCCGCGGCACGCTGGTCGGCCCGATCATCGGCGCGATCCTCGTCAATGGGGGAAAAAGCATCTTCACGGCCGCCTTCCCGGAATTCTGGCTCTTCGCGCTTGGCGGGCTCTTCGTGCTGGTGACGCTGTTCCTGCCGAAGGGCGTGGTCGGGACGTTCCAGCAATATCTTGCCCGGCGAAGGGCTTATTGTGTGGCGGCCCGGAAGAACGAGGAAGCGGAGCTTGCGGCCGCCGAACCGACGGCTGCGGAGTGATCGCCATGACCGAAAAGAAACCCAGGAGCCTGCTTTATCTCGACGGCGTTTCCGTATCCTTCGACGGCTTCAAGGCGCTGAATTCGCTTTCCTTCGTCGTCGAACCGGGAGAGTTGCGCGCGATCATCGGCCCGAACGGCGCCGGCAAGACGACGATGATGGACATCATCACCGGCAAGACACGGCCCGATGAAGGCGAGGTCTTTTTCAAGGGCGGCATCGATCTGACGAACAAGGACGAGGCGGAGATCGCGCAGCTCGGCATCGGCCGGAAATTTCAGAAGCCGACGGTCTTCGAAAGTCACACGGTCTGGGACAATCTCGAACTGGCGCTGAACCGCAGCCGCGGCGTCTTCGCCACCCTCTTCTACCGCCTCACCGGCGAGGACAAGGCCCGCATCGAGGAAATCCTTTCGACCGTGCGGCTGACGGCGCGCCGAGACGATCCCGCCGCCGATCTCTCGCACGGACAGAAGCAATGGTTAGAGATCGGCATGCTGCTCGCGCAGGAGCCGGAGCTGCTGCTCGTCGACGAGCCGGTTGCCGGCATGACCGATGCGGAGACGACGGAAACCGCGGTCCTGCTCAAGGAAATCGCCAAGACGCGCTCCGTGGTCGTGGTCGAGCACGACATGGGCTTCATCCGCGATCTGGGCGTCAAGGTCACCTGCCTTGCGGAAGGCTCGGTGCTGGCGGAAGGTTCGATCGATTTCGTAAGCAACGATGCGAAGGTGATCGAGAACTATCTCGGCCGGTGAGCGGGAGGATTTCAAAGCGATGTTGAAGGTCGAGAACGTCAGCCTGCATTACGGCGCCGCCCAGGCGCTTCGCAACGTCTCCTTCAAGGCGGAGATGGGCAAGATCACCTGCGTGCTTGGGCGCAACGGCGTCGGCAAGTCGAGCCTCCTTCGGGCGATCACCGGTCAGCATCCGGTGAGCTCCGGCACGATCTCCTTCAATGGCACGGCTCTCAGCGGCATGGCGCCCTTTCGCCGCGCCAAGCTAGGCGTCGGCTATGTGCCGCAGGGCCGCGAAATCTTTCCGCTGTTGACCGTGAAGGAGAATCTGGAGACCGGCTATGCGCCGCTGAAGCGGGCCGAGCGCTCAATCCCCGATGACATCTTCGGTCTCTTTCCGGTGCTGCAGACGATGCTCGGCCGCCGCGGCGGCGACTTATCCGGAGGTCAGCAGCAGCAGCTTGCGATCGCCCGCGCGCTCGTCACCCGCCCGAAGATCCTCGTCCTCGACGAACCGACCGAGGGGATCCAGCCGTCGATCATCAAGGATATCGGCCGGGCAATCCGATATCTGAAGGAATCGACCGGCATGGCGATCCTGCTCGTGGAGCAATATCTAGATTTCTGCCGTGAGCTCGCCGACCACGTCTATATCATGGATCGCGGCGCCTTCGTGCATGAAGGGCCGGCGGGGACGCTGGACACGCCGGAAGCGCGCCGCCATTTGACCGTTTAGATCACGATGATTTTAGGTCGACCTAAATCATGGACGTGATCGATTCTAAGAAGTTGGCGCGGGATGCGGACGGAAAACTGCGCTCCCTTTTCCCCATCACGCGCAGCGCTTTTCCACAGGCTCGGATTCGACCTGTTGGTTCAGCGGCTTAAGGTCCACGCGCGAGTGCCGTGGGAGACAAGCGCGTCGGAAATTCGGTTTTCCAGGCCAATTGCGTTTGCGCCGGGGCCTGCTTTGAACCATACTGCGCACGCTTTATAAAAGAGCATCACAATCCGTTATTGCTGACAGAATTGGCCATTCGCGTTTCCGGCCTGACCCGTTGGAGGAGACACAAATGACGAATTTCCTGCCTGAGCTTTACGAAGGGCATGCCCCGATCACGCTTCAGAACCTCTTCAGGGATGCGCTCGAAGCCTATGAGGATTGGGAGGAAGGCACGCCGGAGCCGATCGTGTCCTTCGAGGGCAAGGTCCTTCCGATCAGCGCCGTCTTCGAATGGATGAAGCCCTGCACCGACATCATGCCGGCCAATATGATCGGCGTCGTCACCGACCGGCTGACGAAGCCCTGGAGGGGCTCCGGTCCGCTCGACGAGATGACCTTCTCCACCGCGGCTCGCGTCATGTCCGTTCTTGT
Source organism: Sinorhizobium sp. (assembly GCA_031178305.1). Classification (GTDB taxonomy): domain Bacteria; phylum Pseudomonadota; class Alphaproteobacteria; order Rhizobiales; family Rhizobiaceae; genus Sinorhizobium. The sequence goes on along the minus strand of JAPSJG010000097.1, from coordinate 706 downwards.
CCGGCGTCGCCTCATTCGCTTCGGCCGCGGCTCGATCGAGGCTTTCGTCGATCGCCTCAATCCGGCCCAGAGACCCGGTCGCGACGGTTGAGCGACTTCGATTTAGAGTCTGGCCGACGCATCCGACACGGTGACTCGTCACGTCTTGGCGCTATGGTGTCGACGGGCGAATTGAGGTCAGACAAGCCGTGATGACGGTCTGCACCACCAGGAGACATAATCTCTTTTAGAAGCTCGCTGTAGGGGTCAAGAGACCGGTCCCGGATTGGGGGCCGGTCGCCCTCGTTCACGCCGCCTCGGCCTCGAGGCCGGCGAACATGCGATCGAGATTCAGGAAACAGACCATGCCCTGTTCGCGCGGGATGATGCCGTAGGCATAGCCGGGGTCGAACGATGCGCCGAGCTCGGGCAGCGGCTGGATATCGCTTCCTACGATCGACAGGATGTCGGAGACGCGGTCGACGATCAGGCCGAGGACGCTGCCGCCCACTTCGGCGACGACGATGGCGCTGCGGCTGCTATCGATCGTGCCGGCCATGCCGAGGCGTGCAGCCAGGTCGATGACCGGAATGACCGTGCCGCGCAGGTTCATGACGCCGATGACATGGGGCGGGGCGTGGGGCAGCGGCGTTGCCGCTGCCCATCCCCGGATTTCCCGGATCGAGGTGGTCCTGATGCAGAACTGCTGATTGCCGAGATGGAAGGC
>JAPSJG010000096.1 GCA_031178305.1 Sinorhizobium sp. | reverse complement strand
CCCCGGAAATTATTAGGACTGTTCGCGACGAAGTCGGGGCGACGAACCCCGGAGGCAGGCGACGGTGAGCGGGCCGGTGCTCGCGACTCGCTTCCGTGGGGGGAGTCTATCGAACCGGACTAATCCAACTGCCTCAATGGACGCGATCCAACAATGCTGAATGAATAACGCACGACGAAGCTGGGGGAATTCATGCATTTGGTATTCGGGTTGTCGGCAGACGGAAGGGTGTATCCCGAGGCGACAGTAGGATTGGGCGCCATTGACGCGGCGGTCGTAGGCCCTGCAGGATTAGTCGGGGTGCTAGAGGTGCAACTCGGGCTTCTCGGTCCGAGCGCCTCCCGTGCCGTACGAATCGCGAGTTACCTCGCCAAACTTCGGGCCGCGGGTCACGGCCGATTCTGGGACGCATCCTTCGAGAAAGATCCTTGGTCAACAGCGGCAACCTTGCTGCAATGGCGTGACGATCTTGTCGCGGCAGGATGGCATGGCAAACCCGTTGGAGCGCGGCGGATTGACGATCTCGCTGCGGTCGAGGATACGGGGACGACCTTGCCGCTTGGCCTGGTGGATCGCTCGGTCCGACTGCTGAACGCGTTGCCTAGCCGCCCCGGCCTCCGTCTCAAGCGGCTCACGTTGGCTGAGCCGCGGGCGTTGCTGCCCCCGCTATGGGGGCGAATGTTGGAGGCGCTGGAGGCCGCCGACGTCTCGGTCGATCAGCACGAAGGCAGCGTACCGGCCGTGGAAGGCTCCGACCTTCGCAAAGTGCAGCGCGCGCTCGCCGGCGAAGGGCGAGAGCCGCTCAAGGGAGACGGCACTTTCGTCATTGTTGACGCCGACACGGAGCTCATGGCTGCCGAAGTGATTGCCGATTGGCTGGCGGCCGGTTCTGCAGAGGAGCGCACGGGCACCGTTGTTTTGGCTCCGGAGGGGGACACCGCCTTGCTCGATCATGTGTTGCGGGCGCGTGGTCTCCCGGCGCTTGGCCTTTCATCTGCATCCCCCTGGCGTGGCGCGCTGCAGGTGCTGCCGCTCGCCTTCGCCGCTGCTTGGCAGCCATTTGATGCCCGAGTCCTGCTCAACCTTCTTATGCTTCCTCGGCCGCCGATCTCCCGTTGGGCGGCAAAGCGCCTTGCTCGTGCATTGAGCTCGGAGCCGGGTATTGGGGGTGCTGCTTGGCTTAATGCCTGGGCCGGGATCGAAGCTCGGCTCCTCGAGATGCACGCCGAGCTTGAGCCGAAGGACGGGCGGAAGAAGGTTGACGCCGTGCTTGCCGAGTGGCGCACCTGGACAGATGTCGGTCGCTTTGACAGGAGCTTGGGTATTCCGACGGTCGAGGCACAGGCGATCGCCGGTCGAGTCGCCGCCTGGGCGATGCGCGCGGATGCCGGACGCAACGACAGGCTCTTGCTGGCCGTCGCTGCCGCGGCGGGTGCCGTGGTGGATGCTCTCAACCGCCTGGAGCAGGAGGTCGTCCCGGCATTGCTCCTTGAGCGAATCGTCAGCCAAGTGCTTTCGGAGGGTGTCGTTAATCCAGACCACGTGCCCGAAGCAGGAGGCATTCGTGCCGTGCGCTCCCCCGGAGCGTTGTGGTCAGCGGCTTCACGCGTGATCTGGTGGGGGTTCGTTGGCCCAGGCGAGCGAGTCTCGCGCGACCCTTGGGATCGAGCCGAGCTCGAGGCCCTCGAGGCCGCAGGTGTGGAGTTAGAGTCGTCGGCTGACGCAGCGCGCAGGATTGGGGCCGGCCACACCCGGGTTCTGCAGTGCTCCGCGGAACAGCTCATCTTGGTGCGACCGGCGCTTTCGCGCGACGAACAAACGACGCTGCACCCTCTGGCCCACCAATTGAAACCCATCCTTGAGGAGGCCGGCGAAGGCGTGGTGTTCAAAGCCGAGCGCGTCCTGCGCGAGCCCGACGCAGCATTCGCCGGACGCCTTCTCACCCGTCATTCCGCGGAAACCAAAGACCCGCCTGCTGGTGCCGCCAAATGGACCTTGCCTGCTGGCGCGGCCGGCTTGATGGAAGGGCGCCGCGAGAGCGCGACTTCGCTTCGTCGACTCTTCAATTGCCACTTTGGTTGGTTCGCCCAAGATGTATTGGGCCTGCGACCCGGCCGCTTCGCCGAAATTCCTGGGCCAGACCAGCTCTTTGGCAATCTCGCCCATGAGATTGCCCGACGACTGCTCCCTCCCGGACCGCCACCGCCGACGGCTGGTATGCGTGCCGCGGCTGCGGAACTCTTCGAGATACTGCTGCCACAGATTTCGGCGCCGCTGCTACAGCCCGAATACGCTGGTGAGCTCTCCGCGGCGCGCGAGCTCGTTCCGGCTGCGTTGGAATCGCTCGTGCGTTTGCTGCATAAGCGCGAACTGGAAGTCGTTGGCTCGGAACTCGAGCGAGAGGGTACTCACCACGATCTCGCCCTTCAAGGGCGACTGGATCTGCTCGTGCGCCGCGGGCCACAAGTCGCAGTCCTGGACCTGAAATGGACCCGATCCGAGCGGCGTTATCGGGAAGAAATCGCTGAGGGACACGCGGTCCAGTTGGCCGTTTACCGCGCGATCTCGGCGGACGCCGGGGCCAAGGGTACCGGAGGCTACTTCCTGTTGCGTCAGCGCCGGATCCTGGCCGGCGACGGTTCCATCCTCACCGATCATCCGATCGAGGCTAAGCGCGCGGATACCGAAACGCTCGACATGGTGGCAGGTGATTGGAAGCGCTGGCGTGATCTTGCGTCGTCAGGCGTGCTGGTGGCAGCCGGGTTCGACGACGCCGTCGACCACCGGCCTGAGGGTCTCGAGTTCGAGGCGCCGAAGGAGCCGTGCCGCTTCTGCGACTTGACCAGCCTCTGCCGTGTCCAAGTGGAGACCATCTAATGCGTCGACTTAACACCATCACGGCTGCGGCCGGCGCCGGCAAAACCACCCGAATCGTTGCCGACATTGCGCGCGAGGTCACCACGCGTGCACCGGAAGAGATCCTGGCTACGACCTTCACGATCAAGGCGGCTGACGAACTTGTCGAGCGCGCCCGTGCGAAGCTGTTCGAAGGGGGGAATGCGGAAGCGGCGGCCCGCCTTCTCGGAGCACGCTTTGGCACCGTCAACGCCGTGTGCGGCCAGATCGTCAATGATTTTGCGATCGATCTGGGACGATCCCCGTCAACGAGCGTCATCGGGGACGGCAACGAGGCCTTAGTCTTCAGTGTGGCCGCGGATGCCGCCATTGCAGCGAGAGCCGGCGTGCTGAACGCGCTGGCCGAACGCTTCGGCTATAATGACCCACGACGTCCAGATAGTGGTGAACCGCCGGACTGGCGGCGCACGGTGCGCGCGATCGTCACTCTGGCCAGGGCAAACGGTCTCAATGCTGACGGCTTGTTGGCCTCGGCGGAACGCTCGATCGAAACTTACCAAGCGCTTCTGCCTTCACCGGCTGCTAAGGGCGACGCGCTGGACGCAGCACTTGCTACGGCGCTCGCGGCCGCAGTTGCTGCCCGACCGGCACAACCGAGCAAGAAGGCGGCAGATCATCTGCCGACCATTCGCGCCGCGCATGACCGCGTGTCGCGCGGGGAGGCGCTCAACTGGTCGACATGGGCAAGGCTGACCAAAGTCGATTGCGCGCGGACCAAGGATGGGCCTGCCTACGCAGAAGCATTGACCGATCTAGTCGCTGCGGCAGGGCGCTACGGGGATCACCCACGTTTGCGGGCCGAGACGGAAGTGTTCATCCGCGAAACGTTCAGTTGCGCCGCTGAGGCTCTGACCGCCTATCAGACCTGGAAGGCAGAGCGTGGTCTTCTCGACTTCACGGATCAAGAGGCGCTGGCCCTTGAGGTTTTGAAGGATCCCGTTCGCGTTGGCAGGTTGCGCGAGCGCGTTGGACGCGTGTTCGTGGATGAGTTTCAGGATTCCAGCCCGCTGCAGCTCGCAGTATTCACGGCCTTGGCGGAGGTCGCCGAAGAAAGCACCTGGGTCGGCGATCCCAAGCAGGCGATCTATGGCTTCCGCGGAGCCGACACCGAACTCACCCAAGCCGCTTTCACCGGTGCGGGCGTTGATGCGAATCCGCAGGACGTGCTCTCGAAATCATGGCGCAGCCGTCCCGGAGTAATCGAGCTGTCGAACGCCCTGTTTACTCCGGCCTTCGAGCGCATGGGGTTGCCTGCGGCTCAGCATGCATTCTCTGGCGCGGCCCGATCGGACCTTGGGTTCGATCGCCCACCAATCGCTTGGTGGCCGCTCCTAGGCAAAGTCGATGAGCAAGCGCAAGCGCTGGCGGAAGGAATTCGCCAATGCCTGGCAGATACCTCGCAGTGGATGGTGGAAGGAGCTCGACGCGAGCATCGACCCCTTCGCTCGGGCGATATCGCTGTCCTTTGCCGCACGAATACAGATGTCGCCCGTTTCGCCCGGGCACTAGGTCGAGCTGGCTTGCCGGTGGCGGTGGAGCGTTCCGGGCTGGCGCGCACTCCCCACGTCGAGCTTGTGCTAGCGGCTTGCCGCTGGGTAGCCGACGGGACCGACCGCTTGGCGCTCGCCGAACTCGCCCGGTTCTTCGGCAACGATCCGTCGTCGGACGAGTGGCTGCACGCAGCCGCAGCTGAGGATTCCGTCGCGGCGCTGCGCGCAAGAGTTCCTATTGCGGCCGAACTTGAGCGGCTCCGCGAGCGCGTGCTGAATCTAACGCCTGCCGAACTAGTGGATTCGGTGGTCGCCTTGCCGGCAATGATGGGTCAAATCGAGCAATGGGGCGATCGGGCGGCCCACTCCGATGACCTCGAAGGCATCCGCGGCTTTGCTTCCGCCTATGAAAAGGAATGTGCTGCGTCCGGGGCGCCGGCGACGCTGCATGGCCTGCTCCTCAGCCTCGAGGGCGCCGATCCAAAGCGACCCCCACGCCTCGCCACGGACGCGATCCAGGTGATGACCTATCACGGCGCAAAGGGCCTGGAATGGCCCATGACCGTCCTGACGGGGCTGGCGTGGGAACCACGGGCACGTCTTTTCGAGCCAGTCGCGGAGGTTGATGGTGAGCTCGATTGGCGCGCGCCGCTCGAAAGGCGTTGGATTCGCTTCTGGCCGTGGCCATTTGGCCAGTCTGGCAAAGACAGCGCCCTTGAGGTCGCGGCATTCACGTCGGAGCTTGGTCAGGCCGCCTGGCGCCGCGCCGTGCATGAAGACATCCGGCTCCTGTATGTCGGGGTGACGCGCGCCCGCGATTATGTGGTGTTCGCGCCGCCCGCCAAAGGGACATTGAACTGGCTGAAATTGCTGGATGATCCTGACGGTGCGTCACATGTGGTTCCACCGCCGGCGGACGACAATCTGCTGACCGTGGGTGACCGAACCTTTATCGCTGATGTCCGGCCGCTTGCAGCGAATGAAGCAGCCGAGGAGCGCTGCCCGCAGCCACCTTTCATCCGCCCGTGCAGCGTTCCAGTGGAATGGCCACCGCTGAACTTGCGGCCCAGCCAGGCCGAAGGCGGCGACTGGCGGGTCATGGAGCGCGTCAACCTCGGCGGGCGCTTGCCGATCGATGGAGTCGCCGACATGGCGGCGCTCGGCGAAGCCTTGCATGCCATCGTCGCCTATGATGATGTCAGCCGGGACATGGAACAGCGGCTTGCGGACGCCGACGCGACACTCGCGCGTTGGGGAGTGAAGGGGTTCGCCGCGGCGGATGCGCTGACGGCGTGCGGCAGGCTTTCTGGCTGGCTCAAAAGCCGTTGGCCGGAGGGTAATTTGTTGCCTGAGGCGCCAGTGACAGCGCGGCGCGGCGATCAGCTTGTACAAGGCAGGATCGATCTGCTCGTCGAACACGATTGTGGTTCGGCAATCGTCGACCATAAGAGCTTCCCGGGACGCGTCGATCTGTGGGAGGGCTACGCACTGCGCCACGCCCCTCAACTTGCTCTTTACGGCGATGCCGTAGCCTCTGTGTCCGGTCGCCCCTGCGATGAGCTGTGGGTTCATATGCCGGTCGTTGGCGTCCTACTGCGGGTAGAGCGTGCGGTTCGGTGATGGTCCCCCTTGGGGGCTCAGGGGCCGGCTACCGTCGGCACAGGAATAATATCTGAAGGTATCTTCATGCTCGCTCTTCGGTTGTGATAGGAGAGCACGAAGAGCAGAAGCGGTAGGGCGAACGAGAGGGTTAAGTGAAGGAAGAGGCATTCAAGGCTTGGCTCGAGGCTGGGGGCGCGAGAGCCGAGGCGGCACGCAACACGCGGGCCTATGCAGTCCGAACAATCGAAAACAATTTAGCAGCGCTCGGTTCGCCTCACGCGGATCTCGACAGCGCCTGGAAGGCGGATCGCTTTGAACAACTGCGCCAAAAATTGAAGGATCTGCGTGAGGATTCCCTACAAGGCGACACCAGCTATCGTATTCTGATGCCGCAATCGGAAAATCCGTATAATCGACTGTCGAGTTGGCGATCTTGGCTCGGCCAATATGGCCATTTCCTTAGCGGTGAGCCCCGCGGCCAACGTGATGCCGATCGGATCCGACAGCACGTCCTTGAACACTACATTGAGCCTGCGCGTGAGCGCGATGCGGCATCGGTAGACGTGTTGGTCCGCGAGGTCAACGACGCGCTTGGCCTTCATCAAGCATGGCCAAATATTTGCCAAGCGCTCACTAACTCCATCTTTCTAGATATGGCCGCAGTCGAAGCGCCCGAACGGATCGGAGCCCCCCAAAGTTCGGCGACCATCTTCCGATATCGGCTGAACGAAGCGGCCGATATCGAAATCGATGCCGGTAACCCAGCTCCCTTTGTACTCTTCGATTCAGCTGGAGCGGCCTTTAAACCGGTCGTCAATCAGAACCGCCAAACTGGGCAATCAGCTTACCGGATCAAGCCAGGGGGCGCGAGCAATAGGGCGGACGAGGCGATCGAGGTCGCAACAATCGCGGAGGTAGCGCGAGCCATGTTAATCGACGGGCGGCCCGCGAGGGTGCAGTCCGTTAGCGGCGGGAGCGTGAACTATCTTAGCTACGGCAAGCAGAAACTCGTGCGCTATGAGCTTGACCCGGCGATCGCAAATGAAACTGGCCTTCCAGCCAAGGGTGAGGTTGCCCAATCCATGAGCGTAGGTCGCGACGTACAAGCAGAGGCGCACAATGAGATGGAACTGCAGGTGGTAAAACCAACGAATCTCATCCTTTATGGGCCCCCCGGCACGGGCAAGACCTACGCGACAGCAGCAGAAGCCATCCGATTGTGCGGGGAGCCAGTGCCCGAAGATCGGGACGAGCTCATGGCTGCCTATCGTCGCCTGTTGGATGCCGGTCGCATCGAGTTTGTCACGTTTCACCAGTCCACTTCGTACGAGGATTTCGTCGAGGCGCTGCGGCCAACCCAATCAAGCGATGATGGCTCCGCTGGTTTCGAGCTGAGACCCGAGCAAGGAGTATTCCGTCGGATTGCGAGGCGTGCCGAGACAAGCACGGGACCTGGTGACGCGAGCTTCTCAATTGCAGGCCGCAAGGTCTTCAAGATGTCGATCGGAGAGGCAGCAAATCCAGATGACGCTCACTTGTTCGAAGAGGCTATTGCAGGTGGCTATACGCTGCTCGGCTTCGAGGAAATCGACTGGAGCGACCAACGCTTCGCTCATCGTGAAGCGATCATAGAAGCGGTTCGAGTTCAAGGAGTGTTGGCGCAGAGCGACCCCAATGCGATGAGCGGGCGCGTCCAGATGCCCTTCATCTTCCGCAACTGGGTTAAAACTGGCGACATCGTGATCGTGTCGAAGGGCAATGGCCTGTTCCGAGCGATAGGCGAGATTGCAGGAGATTATCAGTTCGTGCCGCGCGACAGCGGAACCTACGGACACCGTCGTGCAGTTCGATGGTTGTGGGTCGACCGCGCCGGCGTGCCCGTGAGTGAAATCTATGCGCGCAACTTCACAATGAAGTCGATCTATCAGCTGACCGACGCCGACCTGAAAGTACCGGCGCTCGAGCGCTATATCGCCAGCCAGCAAGACACTGGAACGGGTGCCCCAGAGTCGTTCGTGCTGATCATCGACGAGATTAATCGGGCCAATATTTCGAAGGTATTTGGAGAGTTGATCACCTTGCTCGAGCCGGATAAGCGCATTGGCCAGACCAATGCTTTGAAGGTTCGGCTGCCTTACTCGGGCGACATGTTTGGCGTGCCCGCAAATCTCCACATCATTGGGACGATGAACACCGCGGACCGCTCGATCGCGCTGCTCGACACCGCGCTCCGACGTCGCTTTGAGTTTCGCGAGCTGATGCCGCGGCCCTCGTTGCTTCAAACCGTTGACGGCATTGACCTAGCCACGCTACTCGCCACCATAAATGAGCGAATCGAGTATCTGTTTGATCGCGAGCATCAGATCGGCCATGCCTATTTCATAAACTGTAAGTCCCTTACCGATGTCGATGAGGTGATGCAGCACAAGGTCATCCCATTGCTGGCCGAGTACTTCTATGAGGATTGGGCGAAGGTCGCGGCGGTCCTCGGCGATGGTCACGACAGCGAGGGCGATTGTGAAGGTAACTTCGTCGATCGACGTCGGCTAAAACCGCCCAAGAGCATGACGAGCGATGACGATGCCGCGCCTCGCTATCGTTGGAGCGTTCGCGACAAGTTCTCATATGACGACTTCTTAGCCGAATGATCCGTCGGACGATTCTTGAGTGGGAAACAATACGATACGGCGCGGCTTCGGATGAAATTCCGGCCCATGCTGCCGATTGCATTGCTACAGTTGCAACAGCGTCGCCGCTGGCTGGCAGGGACGGGGGCGGCGTCTTGGAACACGGACGTAATCGCCTTCGGGCGAGAGGGGTTGTCGGTGTCATTGCCGCCGAAGGGTGTGCACTGGAAATACTGCCCAAGATCGACTTCCCGGGCGAGGATGGCGCGGAGATGACCGGCCGCATTCGACACCGCCTCGTCCACATGCTCGCCGTTGCGCTGGATCTGAAGATCGATGCGGGTCAGATGACGGCACTGGACTGGCAGCGCGAGACACTGCTCGAGATCCTAATTCGATTGTTTTCGGAGAAGTTGGTCGATGCCGTCCGTCGGGGTATGCCGCGCCGCTACGTCGAGCATGCTGACGATCTGCCCGTGTTGCGCGGACGGCTTGACGTAACGCGGCAATTCACCACGCTTGCCGCCGAACCATCGCGGCTGGCCTGCCGCTACGACGCACTCACCGCGGACATCGCTCTCAATCGAATCATGAAGGCGGCTGTTGCCCGGCTCGCCCGCATCGCACGAACCGCCGACAACCAACGTCGGTTGCACGAGTTGGACTTCGCGTATGCTGACATAGCCGCTGTGCCAATCTCGGCACTGCGCTGGGATGAGGTCGTGCTCGATCGCACCAACAGCCGCTGGCGTGAATTGCTCAATCTTGCCCGCCTGCTGCTCGGCGAGCGGTTTCAGACGACCTCTGCCGGCGCCAACAGCGGGTTCTCCCTGCTGTTCGAAATGAACACCCTGTTTGAGGAATATGTCGCCCGGATGCTGAAGCGTGCGCTGGCGGACACAAGTCTCCGCGTCGTTAGCCAAGGTGGGCGGCTCTACTGCCTCGAGACCGATAATCGTCGCGGTCTGTTCCAGACGCGGCCGGACATCTTGTTAAGGCGCGGCGAGGAGGTCGTTCAGATCATCGATACAAAGTGGAAACGAATCGCGGCTCGTGTGGATGATCCGAAGCAGGGTGTGTCGCAGGGGGACGTCTATCAGATGATGGCCTATGGTCAGCTTTACAAATGTGATCGGCTGACGCTCCTCTACCCACATCACGCCGCGATGAACCGCGACGATGGTGTTTACACAGCACACTGGGTCGCGGGAAGCGTCCGCAGGCTAGAAACGGCAACAATTGACATTAGTCGAAGCGAAATGCTCAGGGAGCGATTGCGGGCAATCGCCTGCTCCGAACTGACAGATTGAGTGCTGCCGCGAGCGTCCTGGCTGGACAGCTCGGTAGCCTATAAGACTCGGATGCAATTCGCCCCGTCATGACTGCCGGTGATCGTTCGCGATCTCACACTCCGGCCATTGCGAAGGCATCGTTACTCCGCCACACGCGATGGCGAGGCCTCAAATGCGGAAAGTGATTTGCCGCGTGCTGGGCGTATACCCCTGTTGGCTTCAATGATCTCAGAGACATGTCGTTGATGGTAGAAATCATGGAGTCGCTTTAGTGCTCCCAGGAAGCGGCGCACCTGGTCTTCGATCGTGCTGAAGGGTCGAGTTGGATCAAGCAACCCGATTGCGATCTCAACTCCAGCATACCCCTTCGCTCTTGTCGTGCGCCATTCGGATGGGATGACTGAACTTAGGGCACGTTCCGCGGAAATTGGATCGCGCGTTTCAACGCGAAGCTCAGCGGTTCCCATTTTTGCTTTTAGTAGCAGCGAATCGCCTCTAACTGGCAAGGCGTGGGGCAGGTG
>JAPSJG010000534.1 GCA_031178305.1 Sinorhizobium sp. | reverse complement strand
ACACGGAACCGATCCCGACACGCAACTCGCTGCCAGGCGATCTCTCCGACACGCAGGCCCGTTACATCGAAGCGGCCGTGAACGGCATCCTCATCGCCTCGCTCTACGCCCCGAACGGCAATCCACAGCCGGGCCCGAAATTCACCTACAAGCTGGCGTGGCACCAGCGCTTCGCACGGCATGCGGCAGAACTGTTCGAGAGCGGCCTGCCGGTCGTGCTTGCCGGCGACTACAACGTCGTTCCCGAGCCGCGCGACATCTACCCGACCCGCTCTTACGACGACAATGCCCTCGTCCAGCCGGAAAGCCGCGCCGCCTTTCGAGACTTGCTCGAGCAGGGCTGGACCGACGCCCTGCGCAAGCGCTATCCGGATGAAGAACTCTTCACTTTCTGGGACTACCGCCGCAACCGGTGGCAACGCAATGCGGGCCTGCGCCTCGATCATATCCTCCTGAGCCGCAAGCTCACGCGCCGCCTGACCGGCGCCGGCATCGACCGCGAGGTCCGCAGCCGGGAGAATGCCAGCGATCATGCGCCGGTGTGGGTCACTTTGCGGGACTAGACTCGACCGGCACGTTTTGGTCTGGCGATCCCGCGGCGATCGTGCACGATAGCGTCGAGCGAAATGGAGGCGAGCGATGACGAAGGCGAAGGTGGGTTTCATCGGGCTCGGGCTGATGGGCCAGGGCATGGCGGCAAATATCCTGAAGAAGGGATGGCCGCTCTCGGTCATGGCGCACCGCAACCGCGCGCCGGTCGAGGCGCTTGTCGCGGAAGGCGCGGAGGAGGTGAAGACGCCGCGCGAAATGGCGGAACGGTGCGAGATCGTCGTGCTCTGCGTCACCGGTTCACCGGAGGTGCTCGCGGTCGTCGAAGGCGCAGAAGGCATCGCGGCTGCAGGTAAGCCGACAACCATAGTCGATTGCTCGACCTCCGACCCCTCGGTCACGATGAAGCTAGCCGCCGATCTTGCCGCGAAAGGCATCACGCTCATCGATGCGCCGCTGAGCCGCACGCCGGCGGACGCTGCCGCCGGGACGCTGGACGTCATGGTCGGCGGTGCGGAGGAGGACGTGCGCCGCATCTGGCCGGTGCTCGAATGCTTCGCCGGCCGTATTATCCACACAGGGCCGACCGGCACCGGCCACACCATGAAACTGCTCAACAATTTCCTGTCGATGGGTTATGCCGCACTTTATTCCGAGGCGCTGATGCTCGGGCGCAAGGCTGGCCTTACGCCGCAAGTCTTCGACAGCGTCATCCGCGGCGGACGCATGGATTGCCCGTTCTACCAGACCTTCTTCCGCTGGGTGCTGGAGCGCGATCCGAATGCGCACAAGTTCGCGATCCGCAACGGCTTCAAGGACATGAGCTATCTCGCAGCCTTCGCCAATACCGCAGGCGTGGCGAACCCGATCGGCGCTGCGGTTCGCAACTCCTTCGCCCAGGCCGTCGGCGCCGGCCGCGGCGAGGACTACGTGCCGATGCTTTCGGATTTCACCGCCGAGGCGAATGGAATCCGCTAACCGGCCGCGGTCGTAGAAGTCGCGCTTGGAGCAGTACTTCCGAGGGGCTCTGCGGATCGTCGTGTCGTGACCCTAACCAGGCCGTGAGGCCAAAGAGCTCTACACCATAGGAGAACGCTTCTGCCGCTGATGGAGTCATGACAGAATTCCATCATCTCAGCCGCGCAATCTATCAGGAATGCAAGGCCACCAAGCCTCTGCGGCTTTGACTGCGCACGACCGATTGGCGAATGTGTCGTCGAAATGGAACAAACGTTCCGACCGCAACAGTCATTCCAAGCTTTCGTGGAGGAGACATTCCGTGACCGCTCTACCCTTTGCGCTAAACCATATGACGGCTCCGGGCCTGCCGCTCGACGCGTTCTTCGCCCTTGCCAAATCGCTCGGCATTTCCGCCGTGGAGATCCGCAACGACCTCGCCGGCAACGCCATTCTCGATGGAACGAAACCCGCCGAGGTGAAGGCGCTCGCCGAGAAGTACGGCTTGACGATCATCTCGATCAATGCCCTGCAGCGCTTCAACGAATGGAACGAAGCGCGCGAAGCCGAGGCAAAGGAACTCATTTCTTACGCGCGCGACTGCGGCGCCAAGGCTCTGGTGCTGGTGCCCGTCAACGACGGCAGCGGCCAGGCCGACGGTGAGCGCCAGGCAAATCTGCGCACGGCCCTGAAAGCGCTCAAGCCGCTGCTCGACGCCGCCGGCATCATCGGCCTCGTCGAGCCGCTGGGTTTCGAAATCTGCTCGCTGCGTTCGAAAACCGAAGCCGCCGAAGCGATTGGGGAAGTCGGCGGGTCGACCTTCCGGCTGGTGCACGACACGTTCCACCATCATCTTGCCGGCGAAGACGCCCTCTTCCCGGATCTGACCGGTCTCGTGCACATTTCCGGCGTCAGCGACGCGGGCGTTGCCGTGGCCGCAATGCGC
>JAPSJG010000533.1 GCA_031178305.1 Sinorhizobium sp. | reverse complement strand
AGCTCGGCATGGCCGAGCGGGCCGATGAGCGGGTGCGCGCCCTGAACGGCGGACACCGGCGGCGGATGGAGATCGCCCGGGCGCTGATCCACGGCCCGGAGATCCTGCTGCTCGATGAACCGACGGTGGGGTTGGACGCCGCCTCCCGGCAGGCGATCACCGATCATGTGCATCTTTTGGCCGAGAGCGGCCTTGCCGTGCTCTGGGCAACCCATCTGGTGGACGAGATCCGGCCGAGCGACCAGACCGTCGTGCTGCATCGTGGAAAGATCCTCAGTAGTGGCAGTGCCGACGACCTCGCGGGCGGGCAGGGGCTTGCCAAGACTTTCCTGTCGATGACGGCCGAGGGGCGGGAGGTTCCGGCATGAAGGCATGGCTGATCGCCCTTACGGCCATCGTCGCCCGCGAAAACCTGCGCTTCGTTCGCCAGCGGGGCCGTTTTCTGGCGGCACTCGTTCGACCTCTCGTCTGGCTCGTCGTCTTTGCCGCCGGCTTCCGCGCAGTGCTCGGCGTCTCAATCATTCCGCCCTACCAGACCTATATAACCTACGAGGTCTATATCGTTCCCGGGCTTTGCGGGATGATCCAGCTGTTCAACGGCATGCAATCTTCGCTGTCTCTGGTCTATGACCAGGAAATGGGATCGATGCGGCTCCTGCTGACGTCGCCCCTGCCACGCTGGTGGCTGCTGTTCTCAAAGCTCCTGGCGGGCGTAATCGTATCCATCCTGCAGGTAGCGGTGTTTCTGACAATCGCGGCGATGAGCGGAATTACCATGCCGCCCGTCGGCTATGTCGCGGTGGTGCCCGCCTTGCTCGCCAGCGGGTTGATGCTCGGTGCCCTGGGCCTGCTGATTTCCTCCACCGTCCGGCAGCTCGAGAATTTCGCCGGTGTCATGAATTTCGTAATCTTTCCAATGTTCTTTCTCTCCTCGGCGCTCTACCCGCTCTGGAAGATGGCGGAAAGCTCGCCGCTCTTGCGCGACATCTGCGCCTTGAATCCGTTCACCCATGCGGTCGAACTGATACGCTTTGCACTTTATGGCGAGCTCAATCTGACCGCGCTCGCATGGGTCAGCGCCTCGTTCGTGTTGTTCATGCTGGCCGCTCTGCGGGGCTATGATCCGGCACGCGCCATGCTCCGCTCGAAGAGGCAAGCGTGAGCCGATCGCATTGGTCGACGCTGAAAACCGACACTTTCCGCTATGTTGCCGCGCGCGGCATTTGCCTTGATCCTGTTGACGGACGAAGACGCAAAGACGTCCAAAGCCGAGGAGGAAACAATGCTCAAGCTGCATCCGTCCATCGATAATGGCTTTCCGCCGGCCAGTCCGGGCTTTCAAGGCGGCACGCTGAAGTGCAAGTGCGCCACCAATCCGGTAACCGTTCAGATCAGTTCCCAGACAGCTCATAACCATGCCTGCGGCTGCACCAAATGCTGGAAGCCGGAGGGCGCGATCTTCTCGCAGATCGCCGTTGTCAGCCGCGACCAGGTGAATGTCACCTCTGGATCCGAAAGACTGCAGATCGTCGATCCAAGCGCGACGATCCAGCGCTACGCCTGCAGGGATTGCGGCACGCATATGTATGGTCGGATCGAGAACACGAAGCATCCCTTCTATGGCCTCGACTTCGTTCACACCGAGCTCAGTGACGAGACGGGTTGGTCACCGCCGCAATTCGCCGCCTTCGTCTCCTCCGTTATCGAAAGCGGGGTCAATCCCGAAAGAATGCCGGAAATACGAGCTCGGCTGACGGAGCTCGGGCTTCAGCCCTATGATTGCTTGTCTCCGGCGCTGATGGATGCGATCGCCACCCATATAGCCAAACAGACCGGCGCCCTGCCGGCGTGATGCGTCGCGCCTGCCGTGTCGCCAAGCGAATCGGAGACTCATCGTCTCCTCCCTCGGACCCCGCTCGTTGTGCCCTCCCTCAAGGGAAGTCTCCGACGGGCGGGGTCTGATGTCGTTTTTATGGCCGAAGTCGGTGTAGCGACGAAGATTGGAAAAGCGCTGGTTGACACCCCTCTGCCGGAAGCAGCGGAGCCAACTGAACAGGATTCACACCTGATAAGCCTACGCCTTCCATTTGATAGAGCAGCCAATTGAAGGCTGCTGTTCTGCCGGGCCCTTGCCGGTCTGCGAAACCATGACCATGGCCTCATAGAGGTCGCGCTTCAGATCGGCAGCGCCGGTCTCCTTGCGCGAGGCGTCCAGCCTACCGCGATATTGCAGTTCCATATCCTTGTTGAAGCCGAAGAAATCAGGCGTGCAGACCGCACCATAGGCGTTCGCGACGGTCTGGTCCTCGTCGTAGAGATAGGGAAAGGGCAGAGCGTGTTGCGACGCGAAGCGCTTCATGTTCTCGAAGGAATCCTCCTTATAGGCCTCGGCGTCATTGGCGTTGATCGCCACGAATCCGATGCCGTGCTCCTTGAGCTCGATCGCATCACGGAC
>JAPSJG010000095.1 GCA_031178305.1 Sinorhizobium sp. | reverse complement strand
TACCGCGGCTATCTCGAAGATCGCCGCCCGAACTCCCAAGGCGACCCCTACCAGATCGCTTCGCGCGTTCTGACGACGATCGCCAGCGTTCCGACGGAAGTGTCCAAAGTCGCTTAACGGTCTCAATCCTCCCGGGATGTTCATGGCGCCGGCCCCCGTGTCGGCGCCATGATTCTTTTTGGCCGCCTGGCCACGGTTCTTTTTCAAGCCGCCTCGCCGCGCCTGGCGAGAATCCAGTCGACGGCGGCCGAAAGGTCGCGCAGTGTGGCGGTCGGGGGTGGCTGGAAACGCGCTTCGTCACCCTGCCGAAATTTGCCCGTCTGCACCAGAAGCGCCTGGCCAAGTCCGGCTCGGAGCGCCCCTGCGACATCCATCTCTGCATCATCGCCGACCATCACGGCTTGCGCCTGCGGGCAGGGGATGGTGGCGAGCGCCAAGCGGAAGAAATCGGGCGCCGGCTTGCCGAGGACGATCGCCTTGCTCTGGCTTGCGAATTCCAAAGCGGCGACGAAGGCGCCGGCGTCGAGGCTCAATTTCTCGTCGGCATCCTTGAAGGCACGGTTCGGCGCAAGCGCCAGCAGCTCGGCGCCGTCGATAAGCGCCCGAAACGCTGCATTCAGCGCACGGTAGTCGAAGGCGTCACCCGCATCGCCGACGACGACCGCCTTGCCGGCCGCGTCCGGAATGCCCTGGAACTCCGAAACGAGATCGGGATGAACGAGCAGATGCGGCGACCGGCCATGCTGGCGCAGCCATCCACACGCAGCTTCCGCCGGCGTGAACAGCTCGTCGTTGCTGACCGCAAGCCCGAGCCTTGCCAGCCGCTCAAGAACGGCTGCCTTCGTCGAGCGGGTGGTGTTGCTGACAAAGCGGATGGGAAGGCCCGCTTCACGCAAGCAGTCAACAGCCGCCGTTGCGCCCGGCACCGCTTTCTCGCCGTCATAGACGACCCCGGCAAGATCCAGAAGCACAGCCTTAATCATAGAGGCAGGATGCCATGGCGACATGACGGGTCAAGGTCAGGGTGCCTTGGTGAGCCGTGACGCACACCCCGATAGGACTGAAGGGCGAGCGGAAGGCCGCTTCCGCCCAAAATTGGTTGTTCCCTGCCAAACCGCAACTCACCGAACCGTTGACATCGTTCCAATTTCTTTGAAATTTCCTGGCGGGGATAAATCAGACAGTTCATTCATGTACAAGCTGAGACTAGGGGTTGCCGCTCTTGCGGTGATGGGCTGCGTGCTGCCATCGGCGGCTGAGGTCTTGCCGCGCGCAGCGTCCGCCGAGGGTTCCGTCATTTCCCGCAAAGCCGGGGAGGAAATCCGTTTCATCGAATTGGAAGCCTGGCGGAACGTGGAGGTCAGCCAGGAGCTGCTTGCGGGCGACATATTGCGGACGAACGCGGCAGGCAGCCTCGCTCTCCTGTTCTCCGATGACACGCAGATGCGTATGGGGCGCAATACGACGCTTCTCGTGAAGAAGGTGGGCGAGGCCTCCGACAGCGAACTCGAACTCAAGTCGGGCATCATCTGGGCGCGAGCCAAGCGTGGAGGCAGCGGCCTCACGATCGATACACCATCGGCTGCCGCCGCGATCCGCGGAACCGACTGGACGCTCAGCGTCGGCGAGAATGGCGATACCACCCTCCAAGTGCTTGAAGGCAGCGTGGAACTCAAGAACGCACAAGGGTTAGTGACCGTCAACCAAGGAGAGGGCGCGGTTGCGGCGATCGGCCAGGCGCCACGCAAATACACCCTCGTCAATCTCAAGGAACGCGAGCAGGTCCTCCTTTATTCCGAATTGCGCGGCGTTTTCGCGAGCTTGCCCACGAGCGGGATGGGCGGCCGCAAGACTCGTGCGGAGCGGCAGCGCATTCTGGCGATACCTCCGGCCAAACGCAGCAGCGAAGACTGGATCTCTCTTGCCGAGGCATCGCTGTCGGTCGACGGCCGCGCAGCCGCCAAGGACGCCCTGAAGCGACCGAGGCGGCCCTTGGCGGCTCACTTGGAAGCCCGTGCGAAGCTCGTCGAAGCGATTATAGCCGGATTGGAGCAGCGCTATGATGAAGCAGGCCGGCTATTTGCCGCTGCCTTGCCGGCGCTGCCGCGCAATCGAACTGCATCTGCCGCCTATGGCCGCTGGCTCGCCGAAGCCCTGGCCAATCCCGATCGTGAAACCCCGCCGGCACCTAGTGCTGCTTACGCCGACGATCCGACGGCGGCGTTGATGCGAGCTGCGGCAGCGTCCCACGCGCTTGGGCCAGCCGAGGCTATCGAGATATTGCGGGCCGCCGAGCGGCGTTTTCCTGACGATGCGCGGCTACCGGCCATGCGTGCCGATCTCGCCTTCCAACTCGACCGCAGGGACGAGGTGAAGGAGGCTCTCGCCCGCGCCAAGGCGCTCGATCCCGATGATCCGGCCTATCTCCTCACCAATGCACGCTTCCGCGCGTTGGTATATAGCGACCTCGATGGCGCGCTCGTCGATCTCACTCGTGCCGCGGAGATTGCCCCCGGCGATGACGTGATCTGGAATGAGCTTGGCACGGTCCAGAGCGATCGCAACGCGATTGTGGAGGCGGACGCCGCCCATCGCCGCGCGATCGGACTGAATCCCGAAAATGCGATCGTGCATGCCAACTATGCCCGCTTCCTGATGGACAACGATCAGCTGGCCGCGGCCAAGGCGGAGATCGACGAGGCGGAGGCGCTCGATCCCCATTCCTATGCAGTTCTCGCCGCCAAGGGCCGGTATCTCCTGCGGATCGGAAAAACCGAGGAAGGCGAAAAGGCGCTGCTCGAGGCTTCCGCCGCCAACCCGACCTATGGGGACGCACTTATTGGCCTGGCGATCGGCAGCTATCAGCTAGGGGCGGCGGCGGAGGCAGCCCAGGCGCTAGACAATGCAGACAGGTTTGATCCGGAGAACCCGTCTATTCCGTTGATCCGCTCCGGCATTGCTGTCGATCAATACCGGGCCGACGATGCGATCTTTGAGGCCCGCGAGGCACTAAGCCGCCGGCAGGCGCGCGGCGGCTACTACAGTGGCTATGACGCAAACCGACAGGCTTCGTCTTTTCTTGGTGTCACGCTCAACAATATCGGACTGACCGAATGGGGCCAGTACTACGCGGATCGGTCCTTTGACCCTTTCAAATCAACAAGCTACATCGACGAGGCGGCAAGCGGACGGCTCAGCCCTTTCGTGGGAGAGCCGCTTTCTGGCTTGGACCGCTTCCCATTCGGCGCAACGTCCTCGTCCTTGCAGATGCAAGGTCTTCTTTTTGATCCGCTGGCGGTCGCTTCGGAGGGCAAGCGCAATTCGCTCGAAACGCGCAGCTTCTTTGAAGCGGCCGTCGGTGCGGGGCTTCTCGGCAACGGCGCGGGTCCGGGCTGGAGCAGCGATGTCCTTCTTCAAGGCACGAGCTACGGTAGTATTCCCCTGAGCTATTACATGCAGGGGCAAATATCGCGCCCGGAGTTCGAGCGCGAGAATGATGCCGAGGATTTCGACGGCGCGCTTTTCCAGCTGGGGCTCCGGCCCACCCTTACGGATAGTCTCTTCGTGTTTGGAAACAGTATTCGGCAAGAGACCGGCTATCCTGGTCAAATTTGGAACCCGGCCCCATTCAACGAAATAGGACTTCGCGACAATACAATCGGAGGCGCATGGAGCCACACGATCTCCGACCGCAATGTCATCCAAGCCTTCGCTTTGGCGAGTGATATCGACACTCGACGGCAGTTCCGGGCAACAGATTTTGACGCGGGGGTAATCTACCGGATCAATGAAAGGAACGAAGATGACGACATCACATACGGTGTAAGTCATCTGTTCGGTATAGGCCCACTCACCGTTCGCTACGGTGCCGAGGCGGCGCATTCTCAGTTCTGGATCTCTCAGACGGCAACCAATTTGAGCTCGGGTGCCACGGAACACCTGGGGGAGTTTTCCGGAGAAAGCTATGCGGTCCGCACTTATGCGGACGGCATCCTGGAAATTTCGCAGGATATTCAGGTCCAGGCCGGGGCACATGTTACCCGGTTTGACGGCGAAAGCGGCATTTGGGGGCCAGTCGATCCACGTATAGGTCTCGCATGGTCCCCCGGCGTGGGGCATTGGCTTCGTGCGTACTACCGGCAGGATACCCAGTTTCTTACAAACCACACACTATCACCTGTAACGACGGTTGGCCTAGCTCCGCTTCATCTGCCTCTTTATTCGAGCGGACAAACTCGCACGGCAGCCGTGCGCTGGGATGCGGAGTGGAATGAGCGCTTCTTTACTGCGGTCGAATACCAGCACCAGCGGTTCAATGGCCTTACACTCGAGTACGAGGACCTGCTGACGACATTTCTTACGTCGGGCGGTGAGATTGACCGATTGAATATTAGCGCAAACTACTGGATCGGCGATGGCCTAGGTGTCTTTGGCTCGTTGACTTTGAACGAAAGTAAAGACACCACGCCCTTTTGGAATTCCGATTTCGAGGTGCCGCTCATACCCGACTATGTGGGCCAAATTGGCCTCACCTATGTACATCCCTCGCGCGTGACGCTAACCATCGCCGAGACATTCATTGGGCCTCGGGTCGGCGGGCAATACTACGACGAGAATGACGATTACAACCCCGCTGTGGTGGGATTGGAGTCGTACCGGAAGACGGACGCGGCAATCACCTGGAAATCGGAGAGCGGACACCTGGAGATAGGGGCGCAGGTGTTGAATCTCTTCGACACGGACATAGAAATGGGCGGGGGGCTGCCGTCGCCCGGACGTACGATCCGCGCCACGATCCGTGCGCGCTTTTAGAGCCTCCGCAAATCATTGTGCACAGTTACAGCAGCAATCTCCCCTTGAGCCATCGCAACGCCGAGTTGGTTGAGACCCGTGACGACGTCGCCGGCAGCATAGAAGCGCTCCACATTGGTGCGCTGATGTTGATCAGTCGGTATGCGCCCCTCTTCGTCGAGTTCGACACCGATCGAACGGGCGAGATCCGATTGCGGTTTGCAGCCGAGCGCGGAATAGGCGGCCACGGCCTCCATCTGAGACCCGTCCGCGAACTCCAGCGACAGGCGATCTTCGGCGGCAGGATGGTGGGATGCCAGCCGATGCGTGACCAGCCGCATGGACGGCTTGAAGTCTCTCGGGTTCACGCCGTCGAGTTCGACTCCCATGGTAGCGATTGTCACGCAGTCACTGAACGACAGCAGAAATTCCGCTTCTCTGGCTGCGCGCCGCGTATTTCCTAGGACGACGACCGGCGCACCATTGATTTCGTATCCGTCGCAAATCGGACAGAGCCGCAGATTGCCGCTCCGCACGAGCGCCGTCGCATCCGGCCAGGGTGGGAGAATGTCGACGAGACCAGTTGCGCAGATCACGGAATGACTGAGGAGACTGCGCCCGGCGACTGTCGTCTGAAAGCAGCCGTCGCTTCGTTCCAATGCATCAGAACGACCAACGACATGCTCGATGGCGAATTTGCCGGCTTGATCATGCATCCGGCGAAGCAAGTCTTGCCCCGGGATCCCGTCTGGAAACGCCGGATGATTGTAAGACCGCGGAATGAGGCTCGCCCTGCTTTCCCCGCCATCGACGATGATCACCCGACGATTGAGGCGCGCCAGATAGATGCCGGCCACCAAACCGGCAGGGCCTCCGCCCATAACCACACAATCGTACATGAGAATGACGGCGCTCTCTTTCGCTCGAGACCGCCAATCGCGCGGCCGTCCCTTTCAACGGGCCAGTGCAGCAGTTGTTCCTCTATGCGCGCGCCTAGGGCCGATCGGGTTAAACGAGCGAGATCGACCGGTGTCGAACGACACCAAACCTCCGGGTGGAACATTCACCAATCCGGCCGTTCTACCAGGCCTCCAACGGAGGGTCTGCTTTGGATCACCACCGGTTTGGAGCGATGGACTGCAAGTCCGAAGAGCATCGCGCACCCCAGAAGTTGTTCTGGCAGGCGGACCGAATAGCCTGGATTGGTTTTGGCATTGTGCTGCTTCTCGCCGTAATCGCCTCGTTGCGGCGGATCATGGTGAACGGGCAGCAGCGCCGCGATTAGCCGCGGCGCGTTTCCGGGAAGGTTGCCGGGTCGATGCCGAGGGTGCGGAGATCCCGTGCTCTTGGACGGCGGTGGCCTTCGACGGCAGTGGCGGCGGCAGTTGCAGCGCTCAGAACGGCGAAGGCGCGGCTAAGGAAGCCCATGCGGGTGTTGCTGGTCATATCTTTGCTCACTTCGTTATCTCTTTGATGAGCAAAAGATGGGCTCGGAAGGCTCCGTTTGCAACGCACAAAAGCTCAGCCCAGCCATGCATTGAAAGCAGGCCCGGATGGCCATCGACCACCCGGGCCTGCAACAGAAAAGACAGGTTTCAGTCCTCGCTGGCGGCGAGCTGTGTGAGCACTTCGCCGCGGCCGCGTGCCCGCATGATCAGCGGCACGAGGAAGGCCAGTGCCGCGATCACCAGCAACACCGCTGCGATCGGCGAGGTGAAGAGCACGGTGACATCACCCTGGCTGATCGACAGCGCTCGGCGGAGTTGCTGTTCGGCGAGCGGTCCGAGGATGAGGCCGACGACGACAGGCGCGATTGGATAGCCGAAGACGCGCATGACATAGCCGAGCAGGCCGAAGGCAAGCAGCATGCCTAGCTCGAATACCGACGGGTTGGCGCCGATGGTGCCGAGTGTTGCGAACAACAGGATGCCGGCGTAAAGCCACGGCTTCGGGATCGTCAGAAGTCTCACCCAAAGGCCGATCAGCGGCAGGTTCAAGACCAGCAGCATGAAGTTGGCGATGAGCAGGCTGGCGATGAGGCCCCAGACGAGCTGCGGGTTCGTGGCAAAGAGCAGCGGCCCCGGCTGCAGCCCGAATTGCTGGAAGCCGGCAAGCATGATCGCGGCGGTCGCCGTGGTCGGAAGGCCAAGGGTCAGGAGCGGTACCAGCGTGCCGGCGGCCGAGGCGTTGTTCGCAGCTTCCGGACCGGCGACGCCTTCGATGGCGCCATTGCCGAATTCCTCAGGATGCTTGGTCAGGCGCTTCTCGGTGGCATAGGAGAGGAAGGTGCCGATCTCGGCGCCGCCCGCCGGCATCGCGCCGATGGGGAAGCCGATGAAGGTGCCGCGCAGCCACGGCTTCCAGGAACGCGCCCAGTCCGCGGCATTCATCCAGACCGAACCGCGGACGGCCTCGACCCTGTCCGGCCCGCGGTCCCCCTGGGCAGCGATGAAGAGGCTCTCGCCGATTGCGAACATGGCAACCGCAACTGTCGTCACTTCGATGCCGTCCAAGAGGTCCGGAACGCCGAAGGAAAGGCGCGTCTGTCCGGTCAACTGGTCGATGCCTATGATGGCGAGGGTGAGGCCGACGAAAAGAGAAGTCAGGCCGCGCAGCGCCGAATCGCCGAATGCCGAGGACACGGTGACGAAGGCGAGGACCATGAGTGCGAAATATTCGCGGGGGCCGAAGACGAGCGCAAGCTTGACGATGTATGGGGCGACGAAGGCAAGCCCCATAGTCGCGATCAGGCCGGCGACGAAGGACCCAATCGCCGCTGTCGCGAGCGCCGGACCGCCGCGCCCGGCTCGTGCCATCTTGTTGCCCTCGAGTGCCGTGACGATCGAGGCGCTTTCGCCCGGCGTGTTGAGCAGGATCGAGGTCGTCGAGCCGCCATACATGCCGCCATAATAGATGCCGGCGAACATGATCAGCGATCCGGCCGGATCAAGCTGATAGGTGACCGGTAGCAGCAGCGCGACCGTGAGCGCCGGGCCGATGCCCGGCAGCACGCCGACGGCGGTGCCGAGTGTCACGCCGATCAGCGCGTAGAGCAGGTTCATCGGTTGGGCAGCAACCATCAGCCCCTGCAAGAGGAAGTCAAAAGTACCCATGGTCGTCGGCCTCGTTAGAAGAACAGGCGTTCAAGCGGTCCCGCCGGCAGCGACAGTTGCAGAAGCTTGGCGAAGATCACCCAGACGACGAAGCTGAAGGCGATGCCGATCGGCACCGAAAGCCAGAGCTTGCGCTTGCCGAAGCCGCGCGCCGTAAGAGCGAATAGGATTCCGGTAGCGATCGAAAAGCCCAGCGTGTTGAGCAGAAGCATCTGCGCAACAAGCCCGCCGACGATCCAGGCAGCCGGGCCGATCTCCTGATGGTCGCGCTCGGGGAAGTCTCCCCTCAGCGCTTCGGCCGCTGTCCAGACCGCCAGGCCGATGAGACAGCAGGCGATCGCATAAGGCACCGTGGTCGGGCCGACTTGCGAATAGCCGGCAAGACCGATCAAGCGGGAAACGTCCCAGAAGATGAGGCCCGCGATGACCGCCAGGACGGCGGCGATGGTGAGCGCCGCCCAATCAGGGCGGCGCGTCTGGGTCGAAGGGTGGGTTCCCTTGGTCATTTTACCAGTCCGATGTCCTTAAGCACGGCTTCGGTGGCGGAAATATCTTTGGCGAGCTGTTCTTCGAAGGCGTCGCCTGCGAGATAGGTGTCCTGCCAGCCTTTGGTCTTCAGGACCTCCTGCCAGGCATCGGATTTGGCGACCTTCTCGATGTCGGCTTCGACGGCGGCCTTCTGTTCCTCGGTAAGGCCCGGAGCGGCGGCGATCATGCGCCAGTTTTCGACGACGACGTCGACCCCCGATTCCTTCAGCGTCGGAGCGTCGATGCCGGGGATGCGCTCGGCACTGGAGACGGCAAGCAGTCGGAGAGCACCGGCTTTGATCTGCGATTCGAATTCACCGTAGCCGGAGATGCCGGCGGTCACCTGGCTGCCGAGGATCGCTGCGAGCGCTTCGCCGCCACCGGAATAGGCAATGTAGTTGATCTTCGTCGGGTCGACGCCGGCAGCCTTGGCGATCAGGCCAACCGCGATGTGGTCGGTGCCCCCGGCCGAACCGCCTGCCCAGGAGACGGCGCCCGGATCCTTCTTGAGCGCCTCGACCAGGTCAGCCATCGTCTTGATTTCGGAAGCGGCCGGAACGACGATCGCCTCGTACTCGCCGGTCAAACGGGCGATCGGGGTCACGTCCTTGAGTGTGACTGGCGAATTGTTGGTGAGAATGGCGCCGACCATAACGTAGCCGCCGACGAGCAGGGCATTTGGGTTCCCCTTTTGCTGGCTCGCGAACTGCGCAAGACCGATGGTGCCGCCGGCGCCTGGAACGTTCTGCACCTGAACATTGCCGGAAATGCCCTCCTGCTGCATGACGGTCTGCAGCGAACGGGCCGTCTGGTCCCAACCGCCGCCGGGATTTGCCGGCGCGATGATGGTGTAGTCGGCGGCGTAAGCCGGCAGCGCCAATGCGCCGGCGAGAATGGATGCCAGGAAAAAGTGTTTCAAGGTCGGTCCTCCGTGAGCGCGATTCATTCCCCGCGCGTGTGATTGTCATTGCGCACGGGAGAACGGACAGCTGACCTCAGAACGGCGGTCTCCGACCGGAATTGCGCCTTCCTCCCGATGCGCCGCCGGCAATCCGCCTCCACGGCTCGCCAGCGATGTAAAGCCATCATAGAAAGCTGACATTAACCTGACATCAACTTCGCGCCGCGTAAACGCTTTGTTTCGACTGACGAAATTTTCACTGCTGTCGCAGCGCCTCGTTCCAGCGGGCGATCAGGCGGGCACGCTTCACCTGATCGAGATAGACCATCAGGCCGGGACTGACCGGTACGGGCCTCAGCTGGCCTCCAAGCATCTCCCGCATGGTGTTGGCCGTGTTCTCGCCGGCAACCTCGGGGCTGACCGCGGGTATCTGCAGTTCACGCGCCATGATCGTCTGGCCTTCCTTGGACATGAAGAACTCTAGATAGCGTCGGCCGAGTTCCGGAGAGGCGGCCGCCTGCGGCACGAGCCCGATGCGCGACATCACCACGGTGTAGTCCTGCGGCAGAACGATGCCGACATCGGGGTGGCGCGAGGACCAGTCGGCGGCATAGGAGCCGAGAATGTTGTAGCCGAGTACGAAACGCCCGTCGGCCACGCGCTCCAGAATCGCCTGGCTGGTTGAATAGAGCTTTACGCCGGCCGCGCCCATGGCCTGGATCACGCTCCAGATGTCGCCGAACTGTTCTTGATCGCGCGCCATGAAGAGGAAGCCGACGCCCGATCGCTCGATGTCGTAGGTGCCGACGCGGCCGAAGACGGCGCTGCCCCGTCGCCTGAGATATTCCACGAATTCCGCGCGGGTGGTCGGCGGCCTTTCCTTGGCGAAACTCGGCTTGTGATAGACGAAAACGGCAGGTTCGAAGGTAAGGGCGTAGGCCGTGTTGCGCCAGTTCGCCCAGGCCGGCCAGCGGCTGCTCATCGGCAGGTCGCTGCGCTGCGCATAGCCGTCATTGCTGAGCTTGACCTGGAGATCCATGGCCGAGGAAAAGGCGAAGTCGGCCGTCTTCCTTCCGGCATCGGTCTCGCTGACGATACGATCGTAAATCTCGCCCGTCAGCATGTCTTCATAGCGCACCGCGACATCCGGATTGGCCTTCTGGAAGCCGACGATCATCGGTCGCGCCAGCGGTTCGTCGAGTGAC
>JAPSJG010000094.1 GCA_031178305.1 Sinorhizobium sp. | reverse complement strand
GCGAGTTGCGGGATCTCTCCGACCCCGTCAGGGAAGGCAGGATCGAGATCGTCACCCGCGAGGACAAGCGCGCGCTGGAACTCATCCGCCACGACGCGGCGCACGTGATGGCGGAGGCCGTTCAGGAATTGTGGCCGGGAACGCAGGTGACCATTGGCCCCGTGATTGAAAATGGCTTCTATTACGATTTCGCGAAGAACGAACCCTTCACGCCCGACGACCTGCCTGTCATCGAGAAGAAGATGAGGGAGATCATCGCCCGCAACAAGCCCTTCACCAAGGAAGTCTGGTCGCGCGACAAGGCGAAGGAGGTCTTCGCGGCCAAGGGCGAGAACTACAAGGTCGAGCTCGTCGACGCGATCCCCGAAGACCAGGACCTGAAGATCTATTATCAGGGCGACTGGTTCGACCTCTGCCGCGGCCCGCACATGGCCTCCACCGGCCAGATCGGCACGGCCTTCAAGCTGATGAAAGTCGCCGGCGCTTATTGGCGCGGCGACAGCAACAATCCGATGCTGACCCGTATCTACGGCACCGCCTGGCATACGCAGGAGGAACTGGACCAGTATCTGCATGTGCTCGCCGAGGCCGAGAAGCGTGACCATCGCCGCCTCGGCCGCGAGATGGACCTCTTCCATTTCCAGGAGGAGGGCCCCGGCGTCGTCTTCTGGCACGGCAAGGGCTGGCGCATCTTCCAGAGCCTCGTTGCCTATATGCGCCGCCGGCTCGAGGGCGACTACCAGGAGGTCAACGCGCCGCAGGTGCTCGACAAGTCGCTCTGGGAGACGTCCGGTCACTGGGGCTGGTACCGCGACAACATGTTCAAGGTGACCGTTGCCGGGGATGACACCGATGACGACCGGGTCTTCGCGCTGAAGCCGATGAACTGCCCCGGCCACATTCAGATCTTCAAGCATGGGCTGAAGTCCTATCGCGAGCTTCCCGTGCGTCTCGCCGAATTCGGCGCCGTGCACCGCTACGAGCCGTCCGGCGCGCTGCATGGCCTGATGCGCGTGCGCGGCTTCACCCAGGACGACGCGCACATCTTCTGCACCGACGAGCAGATGGCGGCGGAATGCCTGAAGATCAACGACCTGATCCTCTCGGTCTACGAGGACTTCGGCTTCAAGGAGATTCTCGTCAAGCTCTCGACCCGTCCGGAAAAGCGCGTCGGCTCCGACGCGCTTTGGGACCGCGCCGAAGCGGTGATGACCGACGTGCTGAAGACGATCGAGGCGCAGTCGGAAGGCCGCATCAAGACGGGCATCCTGCCGGGCGAAGGGGCGTTCTACGGGCCGAAGTTCGAATATACGCTGAAGGATGCGATCGGACGCGAATGGCAGTGCGGAACGACGCAGGTCGACTTCAACCTGCCGGAACGCTTCGGCGCCTTCTACATCGACAGCGAATCGGAGAAACGCCAGCCTGTGATGATCCATCGTGCCATCTGCGGTTCGATGGAGCGTTTCCTCGGGATCCTGCTCGAGAACTTCGCCGGCCACATGCCGCTCTGGATATCTCCCTTGCAGGTCGTCGTCGCCACCATCACCTCGGAAGCGGACGAATACGGCCGCGAAGTCGCGGCGCGCCTGCGTGAGGCGGGGCTTACGGTCGAAACCGATTTCCGCAATGAGAAGATCAACTACAAGGTCCGCGAGCACTCGGTGACGAAAGTGCCGGTGATCGTCGTCTGCGGCAAACGCGAGGCGGAGGAGCGCTCGGTCAACATCCGTCGCCTTGGCTCCCAGGCGCAGACGGCGATGTCGCTGGAAGAGGCGGTCGCCTCGCTCTCGGCCGAAGCGATGGCGCCGGACTTGAAGCGCAGGGCGGAGAGACACGCCCGGGCCTGAGGGGCCGGGCGTTGTAAACAAAGTGTAGAGCGATGGCGCGAACGCATGTGAGCGCATTCCGCTCTATTGTCGCAATCAGTCCTGGGCTTCCGCGTCTGCGGATTCGTTGCTCGCGTCGTTACCGTGCAGCACTTCCACGTCGGTGTTGACACCGGCCTTAACGGTAAAGTCGCGTTGGTAGATCTTGTCCTTGTTGCGCGCAACCGCCGTATAGCTGCCTTCGGCGAGGACAAGGGTCGGGAAGGCGCCGACGCTCTCGCTGACGACGTCGCCCGAGGAGGTCAGGATCGACCAGGCGGTATCGGCGATCGCCTCGCCCCCCGGCTCCGCCACGAGTTTCAAGGTGAGCTTGGCCGCGCGATGTTGGATCGTCGCTTCGGTCAGCTTGCCGGCCTCCACCTGGATATCGGCGCGGATCACCGCATTGACCGAACCATAGTCGGAAACGACGTGATAGGTGCCGGCGCTGAGACGCACGACCGTCTTTGGCTTGACGTCGGCGACGATCAGCGCGCGTTCGCCGTCTTCCTTCACGTCGGATGAATAGATTGAAAATCTGAGTTCGTTCGGCGGAATGCGCACGTCGCTGCCGGAGACGGCATTCAGCATGACGCCGCCGGCGTCGAGTACCAGAACCTGCTTGTCGAGCGTGCCCTCTTCCGGCACGCGAATCTTACGGGTCGCGCCGGCGCGGCCAAAGGCGACATTGACGAAATACTCGCCTGGCACGAGATTGAAGTCGGTGGAGCCGCCTTCGGAGGTGGCAAGCAGCGGAAGTTTACCGTCGCTATCCGGAATGGGACTGAAGACACGCCACGTCAGGCCCGACTCGACCGCCGGGCCGTTTTCCGTCAGCAATGCTTCGAGTTTCACGTCCTTCAGTTTGCCGCCCTGCGTCGGGTCGGTGATCAGCGTATTGAAGCTCGTGAGCTTCGGCATTTTCCCTGTGCCGGAAATGGATGGGAAGCTCTTGAAGGCGTCGGTTGCGTCTTCGGCGAAAGTCCGCTCCGCGCCGGCGAGTGTGATCGCCAAGACCGTCCCGAGAAGAATACGAAAGCGGATGCGCATGAGGGCAGTTGACTTCCTGACTTTTCGACTCCACTTGAGACGCCGATATGGCATTTTCGTGGCCGTCGGTCCGGCGGCAAGTTAGTGGAATTCGCTCGGTATGAAAACTGAAATAAAACTTGTGGATTATCTCGCTTCTCGCCGGTCCATCCCGGCCTTTCAGATGGGGGAGCCCGGGCCGGGCAAGGCTGAGGTGGAGGAGATGCTGCGGCTTGCCTCGCGTGTGCCGGATCATGGCAAGCTGGCGCCGTGGCGTTTCATCGTCTATCGCGGTGAAGAACGGGCACGGATCAGCGCCGAGTTGAAGAAGATGGCGCTGACCGCCAAGCCGGATCTCTCCGAAGAATTGATCAAGGTGGAGGAGACGCGGCTGACGCGTGCCCCGGTCGTCGTCGCCGTCGTCAGCAAGGCCGCACCGCACTTCAAGATCCCCGAATGGGAGCAGGTGATGTCGGCAGGCGCCGTGTGTCTCAATTTGCTGATGGCGTCGAATGCGCTCGGCTATGCCTCCAACTGGCTGACCGAGTGGTTTGCCTTCGACGAGAACGCCTATCCGCTGTTGGGCGTCGCGCCGGGCGAAAGGATCGCCGGCTTCATCCATATAGGTACGGCCATGGTGCCCCCGACCGAACGTCCGCGGCCGGAACTCGCCGAGATCGTCACCTGGGTCGGGGAAGACGCCTGATGTTCTATGACACCGCCTCGAACCAGCACGGCCTCCCGCATGACCCGTTCAAGGCCATCGTGTCCCCGCGGCCGATCGGCTGGATCGGGACGCTGGGCGCGGACGGCTCGCTGAACCTCGCGCCCTATTCCTTCTTCAATGCGATCAGCGACCGGCCGAAGCTCGTGATGTTTTCCTCGAGCGGATACAAGGACTCGGTACGCAACATCGAAGAGACGGGTGAGTTCACCGCGAGCTTCGCCAGCCGCAATCTGAGCGAGGCCGTCAATCTCACCTCAGTCGCGGCGCCGCACGGGGATAGCGAGTTCGCGATCGCTGGGCTGACTGCGGTCGAGGGGAGGCTCGTCAAGGCGCCTTTCGTCGGCGAGGCATTCGCCGCGCTCGAGTGCCGGATGACGGAAATCCTCCGCCCGAAGGGTCTCGACGGCACCGTCTCCGACAGTTATGTCGTCATCGGCGCGGTCGTCGGCATCCACATTCGCGACGAGGCGATCCGCGATGGCCGCTTCGACGTGGCAACCGTCAGACCGCTCGCGCGCCTCGGCTATATGGATTATTGCGACGGTGGCGACGTCTTCCAGATGATGCGGCCGACACGATAGAACGGGATGCGCTCACATGCGCTCGGCCACCGCCCTATCCTTTGTTCCTGCCGCATTTGTGCGACGTGAGCTGATTCCACCTGACTGCAAAATACTCTAGCTTCCGGCGGTGAGCGCCTGTGCTGCGGCGAGCAGATTGATCTGCTGCACCGAACGAAGAGCCGCGCCAGAAAAGCCGTTCTCCATGCTGTTCGCCCAAAGGCGCCGCACGGCCCACTCATCGAGCGCATCGGCGGGTAACATCTCGTAGGCCGTGATACCGGCCTCCCGCGCGCGGAGAATCGCCGTCGCACGACCGAGCCTGATGACGGCCGGGACATCGCCCGTCCCCGTGACGCGCCGCAATCCGCATGCTTCCGCGAGCGTCGTGGCGTCGAATATCAGTGCCGAAAGACGCGGCGAGGCGCCGGCAAGCGCGTGGGGGGAAAGTACACTTTCCGGCCCGGTGGCATATTCCACAAGCAGCGCTGTCTTGCCTTGCTCGATTCCCGCCGCAGCCTCGGCGACCTTCAACATGACGTCGGTCTTTTGTATGTCGGCGGGCCCGCGGCATCCGGCCAGAACGATGCCATCTATCAGATTGGCAAGCAGCACACCGAGGTCGGCTTCGCTTGGTTCGTCAGCGGGCCAGATCCGCGCAAGCAATGCACAAGTCCCGCCCGGCCTGCCTGCGGCAGCGGAAAGCATCTGGCTCGCGGCGGCGGCATCTGTTGCATCGACCACCAGGGCCTGCACGGCGAGCAGACTGCCCGCCGCTGGCAGCGGCTCGCCTGACGCAAGGTAAAGCAGCGGTTTCATGGTTTCCTCAGCGTTAACTGGCATGGTGAACCAATCTTAAACCTTTGACCGCTAATATTCCGCAATTGGGGCTGGTCGGTGTCTAGTGGGGCGCAGGTGATCATACAAGCATTTCTTCGCTGGGTGGAAACGGCGAAAGCGAGCGATCGCGCGCGCGCCGCAAGCGCCCTCGGCAAAGCCTATGCCGCGGCGGATATGAACGGTCTCGACCGGCATGCCGCCGAAATGGCGATGACCTTTCTGCTGGACGATCCCTCGCCGAAAGTCCGTCTTTCCCTGGTCGAAGCCTTGGCGGATTGTCCTGCGGCGCCTCGTGCGATCATGAAGTCGCTGGCGGAGGACCAGCCGGAGATTGCCTTCGTCGCAATCGCGCGTTCGCCTGTACTTACCGATGCTGACCTTGTCGACACTGCAGCGAGAGGAACGGCAGAGACGCGCGCTTTGATTGCGGCGCGCAAGAGCGTGTCCTGCTCGGTCGCGGCGGCCCTCGCCGAAATCGGAGACGAGGAGGAGGTCTTGATCCTGCTCGAGAATAACGGGACCGTTCTGTCGCGACGCTCGCTGATGACGATCGCCAGTCGCCTTGGCCATGTCGCGGCCATACGTGATCAACTCCTCTCGCGCGATGATCTGCCGGGCGATGCGCGGCACTTGCTTGCGGAGAGAGTCGGCGCCGCACTCGCCGGCTGCGGGCTGATTCAGGCGACGATCGGCGTGGTAAGGGCCGAGCGCGTGAGACGGGAAGCTTGCGAAGCTGCAGCACTCGCGACGGCCGCCGCCGCGCCGCCGGAAGAGTTGCCTCGGATGGTCGCCCAATTGCGTGAAACGGGCCACCTGACCCCGGCTTTCCTCATGAAGGCGCTCTGCGGTGGCGCGGCTGAATTCTTTGTCGCTGCCATGGTGGATCTCTCCGGCGTCCCGCAAAGGCGAGTCCATGCGATCCTTTCGGGGGGACGCGTTCACTCGATCCGGGCGCTGTTCGAAAGTGCGGGCCTGGGGCGGGACGTCAGCGAAGCCTTTGCCGAAGCGGTGCTGCTTTGGCAAGGGGAGGCGAGGGAGACTGCGGGTGTCGCATCGATTGCCGCCAGCCTCCATGACCGCCTGCGCCACCGGCATTCGCCATCGAGCACTGTGGCCGCTATTGCCGAACTCGTTGAAAGTTTGGCCTTTGCCGAAAAGCGGCGGGTCGCGCGAGATTACGCCTTGCTGGCCGCGCGGCAGGCGGCGTGACCCCGATCAGTCCCCAAATCGGCGTGCCACCCAGGAGTAGCCGTCCTCGACATAGTGCACCGGAGCGCTGACGATTGCCTTCAGTTTCTCGCGATCGGGCATCGCCCCGCTCAGCAATGCGAGCGCGCGTTTCGGCAGACCAGGCTTCGTCACTTCCGTGGCGGCAGGCGTTGCCGTTTGCGCAGGCGGCGCAACCTCCAGGGGTGCGGCGGGCGGCGGGGGCGTGAGTTGCGGCACCGTCGACGTCAGCATGTCGGACCCCGAGGTTTCACAGACGGCGACGACGACGGGATAGTTCCTGTTCGAAAACTTCGGCAGTTCCTTTTGCGAATCCGTGTCGCACTGGGCTATCGCCGGCCAGCTGCCATTCACGGTGGATATGTAGTGGCACTGGGTCACGTCGTCGTCGCATCCGAGAATGGTCATGACGATCAGGGCGGCTTTCATCGTTTTTCCTCGTCCGTCTTGCTACTACAGCGCCGCGCGTCTTATCAGACGCTTTCAGACGCGCAAAGGGGTCGCTGTAGCACTTTGAATCGCTGCATGTCTTTGTCCTTAAATCGAGTTCGATTTCAGGATGCATGCAGTAGCACTTCTCGTCTTATGGCCGTTTGATTCGCGCCGATGTAGGGCAAATTATGCAACCCGACGGAACAAATTGTTTCCGCCCGTCACTCGGTTTGATTGCAGGGCCGCTGCTCCTGCGCCATTCGCCGTATTGGTTATTACCGCTTTCGCCGCTAGGCTTTACGGCACCCAGCCACGCGTGAAGCAACCGAGATACAATGACTGCCATGATCACAATCGCCGAAGAGCGGCCGCGCCAGCCGGCCATTGTCCGCCTGCTCGAATTGTCCGACGCTTATGTAGCGGCACTTTATCCTCCGGAAAGCAACCATCTCGTCGATCTCTCGACCTTGGAGAAGCCGTCGGTCTCCTTCTTCGTCGCGCGGCTGCACGGGGAGATCGTCGGTTGCTGTGCGCTCGTTGACGCGGGCGACGCAGCGGCGGAAATCAAGCGGATGTTCGTCGACCCGAAGGCGAGGGGACTGAAGATCGGTAAGCAATTGCTTTCGGCAATCGAGAAGAAGGCTGGCGATTTGGGATTGCAGACGATCCGCCTCGAAACCGGCATCTATCAACCGGAAGCGATCGGACTTTATCGGGCAGCCGGATACGCGGAGCGCCTGGCCTTCGGTAGCTATCTTCCCGATCCGTTGAGTTTGTTCATGGAGAAGCGGATAGGCGGCTTTACGTGAAACTTCGAAGGTAAATTTTTGCCCCTCATCCCGCCGCGACCTTCTTCCCCGCGGGCGGCGAGAATGGACACCTGGCACCCCTCGCACCTATCAGCGCAGATTACGCGCGATGGGAAGGCGGAGCTTGCCGCGAGTCTCCTTCGCCCCGCTTGCGGGGAGAAGGTGGCCGGCAGGCCGGATGAGGGGCAATCTCGGCCCCGCTCAAATATCCAGCCCGCTCAAATATCCAGATTGTCGGCGAAGGCTGCCCGCTCCTGGATGAACCGGAATCGGGCGTCGGCCTTCGTGCCCATCAGACTGTCGACGGCATCGCGCGTGCCCTCGAAATCGACATCGTCGATCTCGACCTTGAGCAGCGTACGGTTCGCTGGGTCCATCGTCGTTTCCTTGAGCTGCGCCGGCAGCATTTCGCCAAGGCCCTTGAACCGGCCGAGTTCCACCTTACCCCGACCGTTGAATTCCGTTCGCATCAGCTCCTCGCGATGCGCGTCGTCCCGGGCATAGAGGGTCTTCGATCCCTGGCTGATCCGGTAAAGTGGCGGCACGGCGAGATAGAGATGTCCGCCGCGAATGAGTTCGGGCATCTCCTGATAGAAGAAGGTGATCAGCAGCGAGGCGATGTGGGCGCCGTCGACGTCAGCGTCGGTCATGATGATGACGCGCTCGTAGCGCAGATCCTCCTCGCGATATTTCGACCGGGTGCCGCAGCCGAGCGCCTGGGTGAGGTCGGCGATCTGCTGGTTCGCCCCGAGCTTCTCGCGTCCGGCGCTCGCGACGTTCAGGATCTTGCCGCGAAGAGGCAGGATCGCCTGGTTGGCGCGGTTGCGCGCCTGCTTGGCCGAGCCGCCGGCCGAATCCCCCTCGACGATGAAGAGTTCCGCGCCTTCCGCCGTGTTCTGCGCACAATCGGCGAGCTTTCCGGGCAGGCGCAACTTGCGCACCGCCGTCTTGCGACTGACTTCCTTTTCCTTGCGCCGGCGCACGCGCTCCTCGGCGCGCTCGATGACCCAGTCGAGAAGCTTCGCCGCTTCCGCCGGATTATCGGCGAGATAGTGGTCGAAGGGATCGCGAAGTGCGTTTTCGACGATGCGCTGCGCCTCGACGGTCGCGAGTTTGTCCTTCGTCTGGCCGACGAATTCCGGTTCGCGGATGAAGACAGAGAGCATGCCCGCGGCCGAGATCATGACGTCATCGGTGGTGATGATCGCCGCCCGCTTGTTCTGCGTGAGTTCCGCGTAATTCTTGAGACCCTTGGTGAGCGCGATGCGCAACCCCGCCTCGTGCGTACCGCCTTCGGGCGTCGGGATCGTATTGCAGTAGGAATGGATCTGCTGGTCGCCACCATACCAGGTCACCGCCCATTCGAGCGAACCGTGGCCGCCCGGCCGTTCCGCCTTGCCGGCGAAGATCTCGCGCGTGACGGTGAATTCCTTGCCGAGGGTGGCGGCAAGATAATCCTTTAAGCCACCGGGGAAATGGAACACCGCCCTGTCCGGGATTTCCGAGCCTTCCGGCAGGAGCGAGGGGTCGCAGGACCAGCGGATTTCGACGCCGCCGAAGAGATAGGCCTTGGAGCGGGCCATGCGGAAGAGCCGCGCCGGCTCGAAACGCGCATGTGGTCCGAAGATCTGCGGATCGGGATGGAAGCGGACCTTCGTGCCGCGCCGGTTGTGGACGTCGCCAAGCTCCTCGAGCCCTCCCTGCGGAATGCCGCGGGAAAAGCGCTGGCGATAGAGCTTGCGATTGCGCGCGACCTCGACCTCGAGCGAGTCCGACAGCGCGTTCACGACGGAAACGCCGACGCCGTGTAGGCCGCCGGAGGTTTCATAAGCCTTGCCGTCGAATTTACCGCCGGCGTGCAGGACCGTCATCACCACTTCGAGCGTTGACTTGTTGGGGAATTTGGGGTGGTTCTCGACCGGGATGCCGCGGCCGTTGTCGGTGACCGTCAGGAAGCCATCGGAGTCGAGGCTCACATCGATAAAATTCGCGTGGCCGGCGACCGCTTCATCCATTGAGTTGTCGATCACTTCGGCGAAGAGATGATGCAGCGCCTTCTCGTCGGTCCCGCCGATATACATGCCCGGCCGACGGCGCACCGGCTCCAGACCTTCGAGCACTTCGATCGCCGAGGCATCGTAGTCGCTGCTGTCGCTGTTCTTCGGGGCAGGCCGTGGAGCTTCATTGCCCGCGGCGGGCACAGCCGGCTTGCGCGGCGCAATGTCCGACGGCTTCGGCTGCTGGGGCATTGCGGAGAAGAGATCGCTGCTGTCGTCCATGGATCCGTTCAGATCGTTCCTGTCGTCGTTTCAGAAAGGCCATAGCAAGAGCTTGGCCTTGCCGCCATCCCTCGCCGCGCGAATCACCCGAATTCTGCCAGAGTCTTGCACCGGGCGCGAACAAAAGGCGAATTCCGATGCTTCTCATGGCGAAACACGGTGAAACGCCTTGAATTGCCGGCGCCAGTGTTGCGTCGCGGCGGTGCGGATGGCAAGGCATGGGGTGAACAAGGGAGCCCGTCCGGCCGCAATGTCCACAATTGTCTTCTCCTTGCGCCGTCTTACCGCCGCGCTGTTCTTCAGCCTTGCGGCCACTGCAGCGGCGGAACCGTTGCAACCATTCAAGGATGATCTGTTCGCCTATGGCACTGTTCTCCAGCAGGACGATGGCGGCGCCTTCCGTGTCGTCGACTATCAGGAACTGAGGGACATAAACGGCCGCGACCAAATTCCCGAGCGGCGCGCCAAGGGCGCCTATGTGTCCCTGGGCGTTAGGAGGGCGCAGGTGAACGAGACTTTCGATCTTGGCGATCGCAAGCTCGATGTCACGCGTGTAGGTCCGGATCGGGGAGCGGCCTTCACGGTCGTCTTCATCCACGGGCGTGGCGGCAACCGACGGCTCGGCGCGGACGACTTCTCCTTTGGCGGCAACTTCAATCGACTCAAGAATCTCGCCATCGCCAACGGCGGCACCTATTACGCGCCGAGCGTAAGGTCCTTCGATAAAGCGGGTGTCGCCGATATTTCCGGCCTGATCCGCTTTGTCTCCAAGCGCTCCGGCGGACGGCCGGTGGTGCTTTCCTGCGCCT
>JAPSJG010000532.1 GCA_031178305.1 Sinorhizobium sp. | reverse complement strand
TTCGCGGCGGCAACGACGCGGATGTCGACGGGGCGGGTGAGATTGGTGCCGAGCGGCGTAATTTCGCGCGCTTCGAGCACGCGCAGCATCTTGACCTGGGTCGCCGGCGGCATCGCTTCGATCTCGTCGAGGAAGAGCGTGCCTCCGCTCGCGTGCTCGATCCGGCCGACACGTTTCTTCACAGCGCCGGTGAAGGCACCGGGCTCGTGGCCGAAGAGCTCGCTCTCGATCACCGTTTCCGGAAGCGCGCCGCAATTGAGCGCGACGAAATTGCCGTTTCGCCTGCGGCTCCACTGGTGCAGGAGTGTCGCCACGACCTCCTTGCCGCTTCCCGTCTCGCCGGCGACAAGCACGTCGACGTCCGTGCCGGCGATGTGCCTCAGCATCTGCCGCAGCCGCTCCATCACCGGCGTCTGGCCGATCAGCGGAAGGCTGTCGGAGGCGGCCTCCGCCGCCTGGCGCAGCGCCCGGTTTTCCATCACCAGGCGGCGCTTCTCATCGGCCCGCCTCGCGCTCTGCGCCAGCCGGTCGGCGGCAAAGGGCTTGGCGATGAAGTCATAGGCGCCGTCCTGGATGGCCTGCACCGCCATCGGTATGTCGCCATGTCCGGTCACCAGAATTACGGGCAGATCCGGGTCGAGGTTGGCGACCTTGCGGAAGAAGGTAAACCCGTCCATGCCCGGCATGCGGATATCGCTGATGACGACGCCGTCGAAGTCGGGACTCAAGGCTGCAAGCGCCTCCGTAGCGCCGGCAAAGGCCGATACGGTGAAACCGGCGAGTTCCAGCGTCTGCTGCATCGCCTTGCGCAGGTCTCGATCGTCGTCGATCAGGAATACGGACGGAATGCGGCTCATCGCGCATCAGCCTTCTGCAATTGGACGGTGAATGTCGTTCCGGACGGGTCGCTTTCGACTTCGATCCGGCCGCCATAGTCCGAGACGATCTCCTTGGAGATCGCGAGGCCGAGGCCGAGGCCTTCCTCTTTCGAGGTGTTGAAAGGGGTGAACAGCTCGTCGCGAATGGCGGCGGGGATGCCGGGCCCGTTGTCGGCCACGGTGAGCGAAATTCCGCCGGCACGCTCCTCGCAGCGCACCCGAATTTCGCCGTCCTCGCGGTCGCCGATCGCTTCGAGCGCGTTCTGGAGGAGGTTGATCAGCACCTGCTCGAGACGGATGCGATGCCCAAGCGCCTTCAGGCCGTCCGGCGGAAGGTCGATGCCGATCGCGTCCATGCGTCCGGCAAACCGGCTGCGCAAGAGCATGAGTGCTCCCTCGACGACGTCCTTCATCGCGGTCGGCTCGGCGGCGAAATGGCCTTTGCGCGCGAAGCGGCGCAACTCGTCGGTGATGGCGCCGACCCGCTCGGTGAGTTCGGCAATGCTCTCCATGTTCTCGGCCGCGGTCGCGCTCTGGCCGCGTTCCAGGAAGCTGCGGGCATTGTCCGCATAGGCACGGATCGTGGCTACCGGCTGGTTGATCTCATGGGCGACGCCGGCGGCGACCTGGCCAAGGATCGCCAGCCGGTTCGCCTGGACAAGATCCTGCTGCACGGCCTGCAGCTTCTCCGTTGTCTGGCGATGATCGGCAATTTCGACCTCAAGCCGGTCCCGTGCCATGCGCAGGTCACGCGTTCGCTCCTCCACTTTCGCTTCGAGCTCGCTGCTCCTCTGCCGTTCGGCTGCCGAGCGGATCGCGATCACCTGGCGGCGGCGCAGCAGGAAGGCGGCGAGGGCGATGATTGGGACCAGCGCTGCAAGCATCAACAGTTGGGCTTCGCGTGCGCCCGCCGAAAGCGGAGCCGCCATCGGCGATAGCAGCTCGAGCCGCCAGTTCGTCGACGGCACCATGGTCTCGACGCGGAGGAACGGCTCGGCGCCGCGCCCGGGCAGCAGGGCTTCGAGAGTGGAGGAGCCGTCCGGCCGCGCTTCGACCTTGTGGAAGGGCAGCGGCAAGAGTGGCGCGTCTCCGAATTGCAGGCTTTCGCGAATGGCAGCAAGGCGGTCCTCGGCGATCGGCTTCGTCGTCATGAAGCGCCAGGACGGCAGGCTGGTGATGAGCACGATGCCGCGCCGGTCGGTGACATAGGTCGGCTTGTACGAGACGCGCCAGTCGGCTTCGAGGCTGTCGAATTCGAGCTTGGCGACGATCACGCCGAGCGGACCGCTGGGCCCGTCGACGCGCCGGGAAATATAGAGGCCGGGGCGCCCGCTGACCGTCCCCATGGCGAAGTGCTCGGCCCGGCCGTCGCGGATGGCGAGGCGAAAATAATCGCGGAAGGCATAATTACTGCCGACGAAGCTCGTCGGCTCCCGCCAGTTGCTGGCAGCAACGGCGAAGCCATCGAGGCGGATCAAATAGACGACCGCCGCCTCGGCGCTCGCCGCCAGGCTTTCGAGCTTCCGGTTGATGCGGGCGAAGGGGGCCTCGTCCGGCGCTGCGAGCGCCTCGCGAATGGCCGTGTCATCGGCGAGC
>JAPSJG010000093.1 GCA_031178305.1 Sinorhizobium sp. | reverse complement strand
GAGCAGCCGGAAAACTTCGTCGAATCGCTGAAGCGCGCCGCGAACGAATCCGCACCCGCGCGATTGGCCTTCGGTCCGCGTGTCATCGGCTACAATCTGCGCATGAACTACTCGGCCAATGGCTGGGGCGAGCCGGACGAGCGCGCCCAGGCAGTCCGCGAGCTCAACCGCAATCTCGATTTCCGCAAGGCGGTGACGATGGCGGTCGACCGCAAGAAGCTCGGGGAAGCGCTGGTGAAAGGACCGTTCACGGCGATCTATCCGGGCGGGCTCTCC
This sequence comes from Sinorhizobium sp., assembly GCA_031178305.1. Taxonomy (GTDB): domain Bacteria; phylum Pseudomonadota; class Alphaproteobacteria; order Rhizobiales; family Rhizobiaceae; genus Sinorhizobium. The sequence continues at coordinate 10,350 of JAPSJG010000093.1, read as the reverse complement.
TCCGGCACGAGTTTCTACGACCGGAACTCGACCATCTATTACCCCTATGACCTCGAAGGCGCCAAGGCGCTCCTCGAAAAGGTTGGTCTCAAGGACACGGACGGCAACGGCTTCGTGAACTTCCCGGAAGGGACCGCCGGCGGCGCCGACGTGCAGATCGTGATGCTCGTCAATTCGGACTACGGCACCGACCGCAATCTCGCGGAAGGCCTGATCGGTCAGATGGAACAGCTCGGCCTCAAGGTGGTCCTGAACGCGGTCGACGGCACCAAACGGGACGCGACGCAATATGCGGGCAAGTTCGATTGGCTCATCCGCCGCAACGACCAGGAGCTGACCTCCGTCGTGCAGAACACGACGCAGCTCGCTCCGACCGGACCCCGTACGAGCTGGCATCATCGTGCGCCGGAAAGCGGCCAAGTCGATCTCCTGCCGCACGAGAAGGAGCTCGTCGACATCGTCAACAAGTTCATCGCGAGCAATGACAATGACGAGCGGGCGGAACTCATGAAGCAGTTCCAGAAGATCTCGACGACCGATGTCGACACGGTAGGCCTCACCGAATATCCGGGTGCGCTGATCATCAACAAGCGCTTCTCGAACATTCCTCCTGGCGCGCCGATCTTCATGTTCAACTGGGCGGAAGACACGATCATTCGCGAACGCGTCTTCGTCGCGGCCGACAAGCAGGGTGATTACGAGCTCCATCCGGAACAGCTTCCCGGCAAGCCCGGCGAAGCAGGTCCCATCAACTGAAACTGAACCTGCCTTCCGGTGTCCGGCAAGGAGCCGGAAGGCCGCAGTCCTTTGACTTCGGGTTGGTGCCGGCACTGTCGGCATCAACCTCGGAAAACCGACAGAAGGAAACGGCCATGTTCAGATTTCTGCTTGTCCGCATCGCCTCTGCCATACCGGTGCTGTTCGTCCTGAGCGTGGTGACCTTCGCCATCATCCAGGCGCCGCCCGGGGACTATAGCGACTATATCCGCTCGCAGCTCATCAATCAGGGCGGCGCCTCCTTCGAGGAGGCCGACGGCCAGGCGCAGGCCTATCGCAAGGAACACGGCCTCGATAAGCCGCTGCCGGTCCAGTACGTCAACTGGATGACCGGCATCCTGACGCGCGGCGACTTCGGCCACAGCCTCTACTACAACAAGCCGGTGGCCGACGTCGTCGGCGAACGTCTGCCGCGCACGTTGGCGCTGGCGCTCGTCTGCCACATCCTCGCTTCCGTGATCGGCATCTCCTTCGGCGTCATTGCCGCGACCCGGCAATATTCCTGGATCGACAGCCTGCTTTCGACGGTTTCCTTCCTCGGCATGACGGTGCCGCGCTTCCTGATGGCCCTGATCATCGTCTATATCCTCGTCTTCCATTTCAATGTGAGCGAGATCAACAGTTTCCATTCCGCCCGCTATGGCGGCGCGCCTTGGTCCTGGGACAAGTTCGTCGACCTGGTGAAGCATGTCTGGCCGGTCGTGGCGATCGCGACCTTCGGCGGGCTCGCCTACAACATGCGCGTCATGCGCGGCAACCTGCTCGACACGCTGAACGCGCAATACGTCGAGACGGCGCGCGCCAAGGGCCTGAGCGAAGGCGCGGTCGTCATGCGCCACGCGGTTCCGAACGCGCTGCATCCGCTCATCATGTATCAGGGCGTCGTGATGCCCTACATGCTGACCGGCGAGATCGAGACGGCGATCATCTTCGCGCTGCCGACCGTCGGCCCGGCGATCGTCGGCTCGATGTGGGTGGGCGACGTCTACGTGACCGCCACCTTCATGCTGGTACTCTCGGCAACGCTGATCGTCGGCAACATCATCTCCGACATGATGCTCGCCGCGCTCGATCCGCGCGTGCGTTTGGGAGGAGGGGCCTGACCATGACCGCCGATATTCAAAGCACCGTGCCGGTCGCTACGCAGCCGGAAGAAAAGCATCACCAAGAGAGCTATTCCGCCCTCGTCTGGCGGCGCCTCAGGCGCTCCTGGGCCGGCATGCTCGGCCTCTTCCTCGTCTGCCTGCTGATCTTCATGGCAGTCTTCGCCGACTTCCTGTCGCCGGTCGATCCGAAGGCGACAGGGGTTGCCTTCGCGCCGCCGCAGACAATCACCTTCCACGACGAGGATGGCAATTTCGTCTTCCCGCCGAGGAGCTACCCGCTTGGCGAGACGGAGGAGCTCGACCCGATCACCTTCCAACCGATCGTCGGGCCGGACTACGAGAATCCGCAGGTCCTTGGCTTCTTCGTCAAGGGCGCGCCCTACAGACTTTTCGGACTGATCCCGGCCGAGCGCCATCTTTTCGGTGCCGTGGACGGCTCGCCGGTGCATTTCCTCGGCACCGATAAGTTCGGCCGGGACGTGCTCTCGCGCATCCTCTATGGCTCGCGCATATCGCTGATGATCGCGCTCGTCGTCGTCTCGATCGTCACCGTGATCGGCACGACCGTCGGCATGGTCTCGGGATATTTCGGAGGGCGCTTCGATGCCTGGGTGCAGCGCTTCGTCGAGCTGGTGCTGGCCTTCCCGCAATTGCCGCTTTATCTGGCGCTCGCCTCGCTGATCCCGGTCACGGCGCCGACCAACGTCTTTCTCGCCTTCGTCATCATCGTGATGTCGGCGCTCGGCTGGGCGCAGATGTCGCGTGAGGTGCGCGGCAAGACGCTGGCGCTCGCCCGCATCGATTATGTGCGCGCGGCGATCGCCATCGGCGCGACTGACCGGCGCATCATCTTCCAGCACATCTTCCCGAATGTGATGAGCCATGTGATCGTCGCGGTGACGCTCGCGATCCCGCAGGTCGTGCTGCTCGAGTCATTCCTAGGCTTTCTCGGCTTTGCGGTGAAGCCGCCGCTCATTTCCTGGGGGCTGATGCTGCAGGACACCGCGACCTATTCGGTCATCGGCTCCTATCCCTGGATCCTCTCACCCGTCGCCTTCGTACTCGTCACCGTCTTCGCCTTCAACGCGCTAGGTGACGGCCTTCGCGACGCAATCGACCCCTATTGAGGAGCACGCCGATGGCAACGATCGAAACCATTGTCCCGGCACCGGAAGAGAGGCGGGATCACCACACGAAGGATACGCGGCCGGTCATCGACGCGCGCAAGGTCGCTGTCACCTTCAAGGTCGAGAACGGCACTGTCGAGGCGGTGAAGGACGTTTCCTTCCAGCTCTATCGCGGCGAGACGGTGGCAATCGTCGGCGAGTCGGGCTCGGGCAAGTCGGTGACGGCACGCACGGTGATGGGGCTCCTGTCCAAGCGCGCGACGATCGCCTCGCATTCGCGCATCGAATATGACGGCAGGGACGTTCTGAAGTTCTCGAAGAGAGAGCGGCGGGCACTCCGTGGCGACCGCATTTCGATGATCTTCCAGGAGCCGATGAGCTCGCTGAACCCGGTCTACACGATCGGCAGCCAGATCATCGAGGCAATCCGCGCACACCGGCGGGTAAACCGCCGTGCTGCCGCCGAGCGGGCGCTCGAACTCTTGCGCCACGTTCAGATCCCGGACCCGGAGGCGCGGCTCAACCAATATCCGCACCAGCTTTCCGGCGGCCAGCGCCAGCGCGTGATGATCGCCATGGCGCTCGCCAACGATCCTGACGTGCTGATCGCCGACGAACCGACGACGGCGCTTGACGTCACCGTGCAGGCGCAGATTCTCAACCTGATCCGCAAGCTGCAGCAGGAGCTCGGCATGGCGGTGATCCTGATCACCCACGACCTGACCGTCGTGCGGCAGTTCTCCGATTACGTTTATGTCATGCAGCTCGGCGAGGTGAAGGAGCACAATACGACGGAAGCGCTCTTCGCCGATCCGCAGCATGCCTATACGCGCCGGCTGCTCGCCTCCGAGCCGTCGGGTAGGGCCAACCCGCTTCCGGACAGTGCGCCGATCATGCTCGACGGCCGCAATGTCCGGGTCTCGTTCATGCTGAGGAAGGGCGGATTCTTCAAGCCGGAGCTCAAGGAGCTCGTCGCCGTCGACAGCCTGAACCTCAATCTGCGCCGGCATGAGACGCTCGGGCTGGTCGGCGAGTCCGGTTCCGGCAAGACCACCTTCGGCCAGGCTCTGATCCGGCTCATCAACACCGATGCTGGTGAGATCTATTTCGACGGCCAGCCTATCCACGACAAGGACCGCAAGGGCATGCGACCGCTTCGCTCGCGGATCCAGATCGTCTTCCAGGATCCTTTCGCCTCGCTCAACCCGCGAATGTCGATCGGCCAGATCATCGAAGAAGGCCTGATCGTCAACGGCATTGGCGAGAACCGCAAGGACAGGCTGGCGCGGGTGCAGGACGCGCTCACGAGCGCCGGCATGCCTGCCAATATCCTGTCTCGCTTCCCGCATGAATTTTCCGGCGGCCAGCGCCAGCGCATCGCCATCGCCCGCGCCATCGCGCTCGAGCCGGAATTCATCCTGCTCGACGAGCCGACCTCGGCGCTCGATCTCTCGGTGCAGGCCCAGATCATCGAACTCCTGCGGAAGCTCCAGGACGAGCGGGGCCTAAGCTATCTCTTCATCTCCCACGATTTGAAAGTCGTGCGCGCGCTTTGTCATCGGGTGGTGGTGATGCAGCACGGCAAGATCGTCGAAGAGGGCCCGGTAAGCGAAATTCTTTCCAATCCCAAGACTGCCTATACGGAGCGGCTGGTCAGAGCCGCCTTCGAAGTGGCCGCGTGACTCCCAAGGACAGAGGTATTCAATGACCAGACAACCCAAAATCACCTTCATCGGCGCTGGCTCGACCGTCTTCATGAAAAACATCATCGGCGACGTGTTGCAGCGGCCGGCGCTTTCGGTCGCCACCATAGCGCTGATGGACTTGAACCCGGAGCGTCTCGCAGAGAGCGAGATCGTCGCCGGCAAGCTGGTGCGCACGCTGGGGGTGCAGGCGAAGGTGGAGACACATTCCAACCAGCTGAAGGCGCTCGAAGGGGCCGACTTCGTTGTCGTCGCCTTCCAGATCGGCGGCTACGAGCCTTGCACCGTCACCGATTTCGAAGTGCCGAAGAAGTATGGGCTCCGCCAGACGATCGCCGACACGCTCGGCGTTGGCGGTATCATGCGGGGCTTACGCACCGTGCCGCATCTCTGGAAGATCTGCGACGACATGCTCGAAGTCTGTCCCGAGGCGATCCTCCTGCAATATGTGAACCCGATGGCGATTAACACCTGGGCGATCGCGGAGAAATTTCCGACCATCAAGCAGGTCGGCCTCTGCCACTCGGTGCAGGGCACCGCCTTCGAGCTCGCCCGCGACCTCGAGATCCCTCTCGAAGAAATCCGCTATCGCGCCGCCGGCATCAACCATATGGCCTTCTACTTGAGATTCGAGCACCGCCAGAAGGACGGCAGCTATCGTGACCTCTATCCGGATCTGATCCGCGGCTACCGCGAAGGGCGGTTCCCCAAGCCCAGCCACTGGAACCCTCGCTGCCCAAACAAGGTGCGTTACGAGATGCTGAGGCGGCTCGGCTATTTCGTCACCGAGAGCTCGGAGCATTTCGCCGAATACACGCCCTATTTCATCAAGGACGGCCGCCCGGATCTGATCGAGAAATTTGGCATTCCGCTAGACGAATATCCGAAGCGCTGCATCGAGCAGATCGAACGCTGGAAGGGCCAAGCCGCCGCCTACAAGGAGGCCGAGACGATCGAGGTGTCGGAGAGTCACGAATACGCTTCCTCGATCATGAACTCGGTCTGGACCGGCGAGCCCTCAGTGATCTACGGCAACCTCAGGAACAATGGCTGCATCAGCTCGCTGCCGGAGAATTGCGCCGTTGAAGTTCCCTGCCTCGTGGATGCCTCCGGCATCCAGCCGACCTATATCGGCGCGCTGCCGCCGCAACTGACCGCGCTTATCCGCACCAATATCAACGTCCAGGAGCTGACGGTCCAGGCGCTTGTCACCCAGAACCGCGAGCACCTTTATCATGCGGCGATGATGGATCCGCACACGGCCGCCGAACTCGACCTCGACCAGATCTGGTCGCTCGTCGACGACCTGCTCGCCGCCCACCGCGACTGGATCCCCGAATGGGCCCGCATTTCGAAAAGGGTAGTGGCCGCCTGATTTCTTTCTCCCGGTCAGGCGACCAGATGGCCCCGGAACGGAAGTTCCGGGGCTTTTCTTTGCTCGGGCAAATGCGTGGGAACCGATCAGGGCTTCGGCCGTTCCGGGAGTGACCGAGAAAACAGATGGAGCTCCAAAATGGAAAAGAAATCGGATCGTCCTAGGGATAAGGGCGAGAGCGGCACCGCGAAGAAGAACCAGCCCGGCCGTGTCGGCGGCGATCACGCGCGCAAGGCGCAGGAGTGGGGCGGTGGGTCCAAGGCGTCGAAAGGTCCGGTCACCAAAGACGACAAAAACAACCCGAATTCGAGCGCCAAGACTTAAAACGAGAATCAGCGGTGCGCGGCTCTTGGTGACGCCGGGCGGAACACAGTCGCAGCACGGCAAGCAAAACAGTCGAATGTCCAGGGTGGGATAGGGCGGAGAGTGCTCCGCCCCTTGGCCGAGCCGGGCGAGCCTGTCGTCAGACCAAGCCGGGCACCACGAAGACCAACCAGGCAACCATCGGCCCGATGATGGCGATCAGGGCACTGTAGATCAGCAGCTGGCGCAGCACGTGCTCGCGTTTGTCGTCCGGCGCGTTGGCCACGACGAGGGCGCCGTTCGTCGAAAACGGGCTGGTATCGACGATGGTTGTGGAGATGGCGATCGCCGCCACGACGCCGATGGCGCTGATGTGGCCCTGCAGGAGGAACGGCACCGCCAGGGGGATGATCGCACCGAGCAACGCGGTTGAGGAGGCAAAGGCCGAGACGATAGCGCCCGTGAAGCAAAGCAGCAGCGCCACCAGCAGCGGCATGCCGAGACTGGATATGCCGTTCGCCACGTAGTCGACCGTACCGGCCTTCTCCATGACGCCGACATAGGTGATGATGCCGGCGATCAGAAGCACGGTCGACCAGCTCACCTTGTCGATCGCCGCCTTCTGTGTTTTCGGCGACATGAGCGCCAGCACGACGGCAACGGTGATTGCGACCAATCCGACATTGAACTTGAAAACCAGGGCGCCGATACCGAGCGCCGTCAAGCCGGCCAAGGTGGAGATTTTCTCAGGAGAGAGGCGCAGTGCCGCGGCGCTGTCGACCCCGGACCCGTAGCCATGCTGCCGGAGCGGCTTGGCGGGCGTGCCACCATGGCCCCTGATCGACGCGGATACGCCCTCCGGGTGGAGCTCAGGCAGCGGCCCGGACATTGCCGGCTTCTGCTTCATGACCCGCGCACCACCGAATACGAAGAACACCAGCACCGCGATTGCCAGGTTGAAGAAGAAGCTGGAGAGGAACAGGGATGTCGGGGCGAAAGGCAGGCCGGCCTTGGCGACGATCTGGTTGGTGATTCCACCGTAGACGCTGATCGGCGAGAAGCCGCCGGCCTGCGCGCCATGAATGACCATCAGGCCCATCATCGCCGGATGAATGCGGTATTGCACGGCAAAGCTCAGCGCGACCGGCGCGAGGATGGCGACGGCCGCCGGCCCGAGCGCGCCGAAACCGGTGATCACCGCGGCGACGAGGAACATCACCCAGGGGATCCAGGCGACATGCCCGCGCACCAACCGCACAGCGCATTCTACCAGCCAGTCAATCGTGCCGTTGATCTGCGCGATGGCGAAGAGGTAGGTGACGGCGACGAGCGTCAGAAACAGGTCGCTCGGGAAACCGGCGAAGATGTCGTTGGCTTTCATGCCGATGATCACCGATCCGAGCAGGAAAGTGCAGGCGAATGCCAGCGCACCCATGTTGATCGGCTGGATCGTCGCGATGACGAACATTCCGATCAAGAGCAGTATGGATAGGATTTCGATGCTCATGATTCCCCTCCCTCCGGCGCCGCACGCGCCGGCAGTTCGCGATTTTCAAGTTTAAGGTTATCCGTGCGCCTCCCTCCTAGAGGCGCACGATTGGCTCACGCCTCTGCGTACAGGTCGGCGTATTTCTGCCGCAGAAGGTTCTTCTGGACCTTGCCCATCGTGTTGCGCGGCAGGTCCTCTGCAAAGATGATGCGCTTGGGCTGCTTGTAACGTGCAAGCCGGTCCTGGAGCGCCCCAAGGATGGCCTTCTCATCGAGCACCGCCCCGGGCCTGCGGACGACGATGGCGGTGACGCCCTCGCCGAAATCGGGATGCGGAACCCCGATTACGGCGCTTTCGGCGACACCCGGGAGCTGGTCAATCTCGCCCTCGACCTCCTTGGGATAGATGTTGTATCCGCCCGAGATCACCAGATCCTTGCTGCGGCCGACAATGTGGACATAGCCACGCCGGTCGATCTTGCCGAGATCGCCGCTGATGAAAAAACCATCGGAGGTGAATTCCGCAGCGGTCTTTTCCGGCATTCGCCAGTAGCCCTTGAATACATTCGGGCCGTTGATTTCGATCATTCCGGTTTCCTCCGGCGGCAAGACAGTGCCGGTGGCGGGATCGGTGACGCGGACCGTCACGCCAGGCAGCGTAAAGCCGACTGTCCCGGCAATCCTTTCTCCGTCATAGGGGTTCGACGTGTTCATATTGGTCTCGGTCATGCCGTAACGCTCCAGAATCGCGTGACCCGTACGCTCTTTGAACTCGACATGCGTTTCGGCGAGCAGCGGCGCCGACCCCGAAATGAAGAGGCGCATGTTCGCGACCGCTTGCCGATCGAGGCGCTCGCTCTGCAGGAGCCGCACGTAAAAAGTCGGAACGCCCATCAGGAGGGTTGCCCCCGGCATCAGCGAGAGGACCTCGTCCGGATCGAATCTTGCCAGCAGGAACATCGAGGCCCCCGCCAGCAGCGTCACATTCGTGGCGACGAACAGGCCATGCGTATGGAAAAGGGGCAGGGCATGGATCAGTCGATCGCCGGCGGTAACACGCCAGTAGTCGCGCAAGGTCACGGCATTCGAGAGGAGGTTCCCCTGGGTCAGCATCGCCCCCTTGGAGCGCCCTGTCGTCCCCGAGGTGTAGAGGATCGCTGCGAGATTATCAGCCGTGCGCGATGCATCGACGAAGTCGGCCAGCTCGTCGCGGGCGAGATCGAGCAGGGAGCCCGTGCCGTCGGCATCAAGCGTTTCTACGATCGCCCCGCGAGGCTCTGCGATCGCCCTGACTTTCTCAAGAGCCGCCGAGGAAACGACGACCAGGCGCGGCTCGGCATCGCCGATGAAATAGTCGAGCTCGGCGACCGTATAGGCGGTGTTCAGCGGCAGGTAGACCGCGCCACTCCGCAGGCAGGCGAGATAGAGGATCAGGGCTTCGGCGCTCTTGTCGACCTGCACCGCGACACGGTCGCCCGGGCGGACGCCGAGCGTATCGATGGCGCCGGCGATGCGGCCCGAAAGGTCGAGCGCGTCACCATAGGTCCAAATCCTACCGCCATTGATCCGGATGAATGGTGTATCGCCGGAAGCAGCGGCCCGAATGGCGTCAAACAGATGGTTGCTCACTTGCGCCCTCCTCCAATCGTGGCGTTCATGACCTTCGAGAATTGTCGCGGAACCTGCTCGTTCTTGCCGGCGCGGCGGTTTTCTCCATTCCGGGCAAGCAGGTTCTTGACGGCCGGCGATGCGGTCACTTCGCCGCGTTGCGCCAAGGCCTCGTGGTTCGTTTCGATGTCCTCGAGCTTGTAGAGATAGTTGACCATGAGGCCGTGCGCCTGCTGCATTGCCTTGGGCGAGCGATCGCCGAGGAAATTTAGCCTGTCGAGCCGCGCGCCATTGCCGAGATGGAAGCGGGCGACCGGGTCGACCGGGCGCCCCTCCGGCGTGCGTGCGGCCAGGAAATAATGCGCGGCGAGCGGCAGCAGCACGCGCTCGACCCGGCCTACCCTACTCTCGTCATCAGCCCAGCCCGGTTCTTCGAGCAGCGCCAGCACCTCTCTGTCCTCGCCCGTCGGCAGCAGGTCGGCTTCCGATCTAAGCGCCTCAGCGAGCCAACGCGCAAAGCCCGGGACGGGCGATAGCGTGACGAAATTCTTGAGACCGGGAAGGTCTCGGCGCAGGTCTTCGACGACTTGCTTGATCAGGAAGTTGCCGAACGAGATCCCTCGCAGGCCGGCTTGGCAGTTGGAGATCGAATAGAAGACGGCGGTTTTCGCCTGATCGGCACTGATCTGCTCCCGGCTCTCGTCAAGCACGTCCTTGATGGCGCTTGGCACGGTTCGGGTGAGCGCTACCTCGACGAAGACGAGCGGCTCGTCAACCAGCCGCGGGTGGAAGAAGGCAAAGCAGCGCCGGTCGGACGGCGCCAGGCGGCGGCGCAACTCCTCCCAGCCGGCGATCTCATGCAC
>JAPSJG010000092.1 GCA_031178305.1 Sinorhizobium sp. | reverse complement strand
GAAACCGCATCATTCACTCCGCCGCAGTCAATCGAGAGGGTTGACGCATCGCTCGCCGATAGACATCGAGCATCGCGTCGCGCTGGGCTGCGAGGGTGAATTCGCCGGAACGCTGCCGTGAACGCCGCCCCATCTCGGCCCTGAGCCCGGCATCCATCGCCAAACGGTCGACCGCGTCCGCGAAAGCCCCCGGCTCTCGCGGATCGGCGAAAAGCGCGGCGCCGTCCCAGAGTTCGCGATAGGTGTCGATGTCGGACAGCACGAGTGCAGCACCGGTGCGTGCCGCCTCGAGCGGTGCCAAGCCGAAGGGCTCGTAAATCGATGGCGAGATCACGATCGCAGCCTTGGACATCAGCACCATCGTACTGTCATGGTCGAGTTCGCCGAGGTGTTCGGCATGCGCAAAGGCCAGATGCTTACCATTCGGCCCAGTGCAGGACCCCGCCACAACGAGCGGCCAGCGCATCCGGGCGGCTGCCCGGTCGAGCACGGCCCCGTTCTTGCCTTCGTCCCACCACCGGCCGGCAGCAAAGACGAATGATTCCTTGGCGGCCATCAGGCAAGGCGCACGACTCGAATTGCGCACTACCATCAGGTTGTCGATCTGGCCGTAACTGCGAATGAGCGCCGCCGCATGGCTGCGGCTTGGCGCAAGCACGACGTCGGCACGGTCGAAGCCGTCGCGGTTCAGCCGTTTCTGCCAGAGCCAATGCGCCGGCAAACCGGAACCACGCACTGCCTCGAACCATGTCGTGACGCAGGAGTGCGATACCGCCACCACCGGTATTTGCGGCGCGAGACCCGCCGCCTGTGATGGTAGATTGAGATGAAGGAGATTGGCGGAATGCGTGAGGCACAGTTCGACGAGACGTTCGGAAACGCCATCGAGCGCAGCTTCGTCTTCCACCATCCAGTCCGGCTGCACCGCCAGCCATTCAAGCATGCCGATGCGGTTAGCCTCTCGCCGCTGCCCTTCCGAGGGGGTGGGGCCGAAGCCGGCGAAAACCGTTTCGACGCCTGATGGGCGCATGGCTTCCGCGAGGTCCATCGCGTATCGCCAGACGCCGCCCACGGCATCGACGCTCATCAGGACCCGCCGCGGCGGCCGCAGGTCGCTGTGCTCAACTGCACTCTGCCGAATGGGTTGGGCACGATCGCTCATGCGGTAACCCTCCTCGGCTGTCGCTGAACGGCGTCGACCTCAATCCAATCCTCGAGAAGCCAGGCATGGAGATCGCGCAGGCCTTTGCGCCAGTGGGTTCGCGCTTTCCAACCAACTGCCTTCTCCAGCGCGCGCGTATCGGCCACGAAGAACAGTTGGTCGCCGGCGCGCCAGTCGCTGGTAACCGTCCCGAGGCGGCGGCCGGTCAAAAGTTCGATTTCACTGAGGACTTCGGCGATGCTGACAGCGTTGTCGGGGCCGCCCCCGAGATTGAAGGCCCGTCCTTCGAGGCCGCCGATGGACTTCAGCACCGCCCGGTAGGCAGCAACGGCATCGCCGACATGGAGGACGTCTCGAACCTGCTTGCCATCGCCATAGATGGAGATCGGCTGACCGGCGAGCGCTCGGATGAGGAAATGCGCGACCCACCCTTGGTCCTCGGTGCCGAATTGCCGTGGACCATAGACGCAGCTCATTCGAAGCACGGCCGTGGGGACCCCGAAGGACTTGGCGTAATCCAGCACATACTGGTCCGCTACGCCCTTCGAACATCCATAGGGCGTGCAGAAATCGAGCGGCCGGGCTTCACATACTCCAAACCGGCGCACCGTCTCGTCCGTCGGCACGTGGCGAGATCCGAGCTCCTTCATCTGCATGCCCGCCAACGCGCCATAAACCTTGTTGGTGCTGGCGAAAATGACTGGCATGCGCCGTCCGCTCCGCCGCACGGCTTCGAGCACGTTGATGGTGCCCCTTGCATTCGTCTCGAAATCGTCGATCGGCTGCTTGAGACTGGTCGTCACCGCCGTTTGCGCCGCAAGATGGAAGACTGCTTTGGCATCCTTGAAGATCGGCTCTATTGCAGGAAGATCGCGAATATCGGCGACGACCGGCTGAACTGCGCTGCCGTGATTGCCGACGAGCCATTCGAGATTCCGCTCGACGCCGGGCCGGCTGAGATTGTCGAGGACGATGACGTCCTCTCCTTCACTCAGATAGCTGTCGGCAAGATTGCAGCCGATAAAGCCGCTGCCGCCGACAACGACGATTGCTTCCTTCTGGCGAGCCAAAGCGGGCGTGGGCAAGCCCGGCACTCTCTTGTGCGGAGGTTTACGGTTCATATCACCAGTCCCCGTGTCTCGAGATGCCGCTTCATTTCGGCGCCCCGGTCCACTGCGCCGACGCTTCGAACCCATTCGGCGAATTCTGCGAGTGAATGTTCGAGCTTGTGGGCGGGCTCAAATCCGAGCAGTTCGCGCGCCTTGGCGATGTCGGCGAAGCAATTGCGGATGTCGCCTGCGCGCGCCTTGTTCATGATTTCCGGCTTAAGCTCGGGCACCCCCATCGCCTCGGCCAGCAGCGACGCGACGTCGGCAATGGCATAGGCATGACCGCTGCCAACATTTATGACGTGGCCGGCGGGCCGCGGCTGCTCCAACGCCAGCCGAAAAGCACGCGCGACGTCCCGAACGTGAACGAAGTCCCGGCGCTGCCGGCCGTCTTCGAACACCATCGGCGGCTGGCCGTTGGCCAGCCGCGAAGCGAAATTGGCAAGCACGCCGGTGTAGGGATTGGAAAGTGCCTGGCCCGCACCGAATACGTTGAAGAGCCGAAGCGCCACAGCTTCGACGCCATAGGCTTCGCCGAAGATGAGAACCTGGCGTTCCTGGGCGTATTTCGTCAGCGCGTAGATGGATGCGAGATCGACAGGCTTGTGTTCATCCGTGGGAATTGGGGTCAGTCGCTCCCCTTCAGGGCCAACCGGATCCCATGTGCCTGCCTTGAGTTCAGCCGCGGAGCGGCGAGCATGGGGCAGCCGCTCGCCCGTCACCGTCTGGTAAAGTCCTTCGCCATAAACGCTCATCGAGGAGGCGACGATAATGCGCCGGATCGGCGCCTTGATCATCGCCTCGAGCAGAACGGCCGTGCCGAGATCGTTGACGCCAACATACCGCGCGATCTCGTACATCGACTGTCCTACCCCGACTTCGGCGGCAAGATGGATGACATGGTCGACGCCCGCCAGCGCGCTTCTGACCGCATCCGCTTCACGGATATCGGCCTGCCGCATATCGATATGCTCGGGGATGGTCGTTTGCGCATCCGCATGGACCTGCTCGTTGAGCACGTCCAGTACGCGCACGTCATAATTGCTTGAAAGAAGTTCCTCGACCACATGGCGGCCGATGAATCCGCAGCCGCCGGTCACAAGTACCTTGGTCATAACGCACCTGATTAGGACTCACCAGAAATAGAGACAAAGCTCCAACAAACGTGCGCCGCAAAAGTTCCTTCATCTATGACTTCTTCTTACATGTTTGTAGCTTGGGTCCCGCTCGCCCCCTGGCGCACGAGGTACAAACCTCAGACGTGCGTAAGGGTTCCGAGAAATTGCGCCAGGAACAAAAGGCGTCACTTGAAGTTAACGGCGCGAGGCCGCCGAACCGACCTGACCGGGTTTGCGGCTGAACGCACGCGGAGGGGGAACTTTTTCCATCGGCACCTTGCCGCGGCGCGGCCCGTCGGCCTCGAACAAGGGGAGTGCGTTGTCATGGATACAATGCCGCAGTCGGCGACCGGAACTATGTTGGCTGCAATCGTCACCGGCCCCGGGAAGATGCGGATCGAACGGCTGGGGCTTCCGCAGCCCAACCCTGGTCAGGTGCGCATCAAACTCGAGGGTTGCGGTGTCTGCGCCTCCAACCTCGTGCCTTGGGCCGGACCGGATTGGATGCATTTTCCAACAGAGCCCGGCGCGCTCGGCCATGAAGGCTGGGGTGTCATCGACGCAGTTGGGGAGGACGTGCATGGCTTCAGCGTCGGCGATCGCGTCGCCGCCCTCTCCTATCATGCCTACGCCACCCACGACGTCGCGGACCAAGCTGCGATAGCGCCCCTGCCCGCCGCACTGAATGGCCGGGCCTTTCCCGGGGAGCCGCTCGGCTGCGCTTTCAACATCTTCCGGCGCAGTGGGATCAAACCGGGCGACACGGTGGCGATCGTCGGCATCGGCTTTCTCGGCATCCTCCTGACGGAGCTCGCGAGCGCCGCGGGCGCGCGGGTCATTGCCATATCACGTAGGCCCTCCTCGCTGCTTGCGGCGGAGCGCGCCGGTGCGAGCGCCGTGATCCCGATGAACGACCATTGGCAAATCATCGAAATGGTGAAGCAACTGACCTCGGGACATTTCTGCGATTGCGTCATCGAGGCGGTCGGAAAGCAGTGGCCGCTCGATCTCGCGGGCGAGTTGACAAAGGAGCGAGGCCGCCTGGTTGTTGCCGGCTATCATCAGGATGGTCCGCGCCAGGTCAACATGCAGCTTTGGAACTGGCGCGGCCTTGACGTGATCAATGCGCATGAGCGCGATCCCGCCGTCTACATGCGCGGCATCCATGAGGCGATCGAGGCGACGGCCGCAGGCCGCATAACGCCGTCGCGGCTTTACACCCACCGCTTCCCCTTGGAGCGGCTCGGTGATGCACTCGATATGACCCGCGACCGACCCGAGGGATTCATTAAGGCTCTGGTGATCTACGATGAGTGACGCGATATCGTTTTCCCCAAACAAAGCCTCCTCCGACCGGCCTCGCATCGGCTTTCTCGGAGTGGGAAGGATCGGGCTCCTTCGAATGAAGGCAATCGTCGAATCCGGCGCGGCCGAGACGGTCGCAATCGTCGATCCCTTGCCCGAGATGGCGGCCGCTGCTCGCGAGCTAGCACCCGAGGCCTCGATCGTCGGCTCGCTCGAGGCACTGCTCGATCAAGGTCTTGACGGCATCGTGATCGCCACCCCGAGCGCGCTTCACGCCGCCCAGTCGATCGTAGCACTGGAGCAGGGGCTCGCGGTGTTTTGCCAGAAGCCGCTGGGCAGAACGCGGGACGAAACCGCGGCAGTTGTCGACGCGGCTCGGCATGTCGACAGACTTCTCGGCGTCGACCTCTCCTACCGCTATACGGACAGCATGCGAAAAATTCGCGACCTGATCGTTTCGGGCGAACTTGGCACCATTTTCGCGGCGGACCTCACATTTCATAATGCCTATGGTCCCAGCAAACCGTGGTTCTATGACAAAGCGCTGTCCGGCGGCGGCTGCGTCATCGACCTCGGCGTGCACCTCGTCGACCTCGTTCTTTGGGCCTTGGGCTTCCCGGACGTCGTCCGCGTCGAGAGCAGGTTGTTTGCAAAGGGCAGTCCCATCCGCCGCAGTGGCGAGGAGGTGGAGGACTATGCCGTTGCGACGCTGGAACTGGCCAACGGCGCCATCGCGCGAATTACATGCTCATGGCACCTGCATGCTGGCTGCGACGCGGTGATTGGCGCGGATTTTTACGGCACGCAAGGCGGCGCGAGTTTTCGAAATGTAAAGGGGTCGTTCCTCGATTTCACGGCCGAGCTTCACCGCGACACGCAAAGGCAGGTGCTGGCGACGCCGCCGGACGACTGGGGCGGGCGCGCGGCTGCCATCTGGGCCGAGCGTCTCGCGGCGGGAGAAGGCTTTGATCCCGAAAACGAGTGCTTCGTGGTGGTCGCCGATGTCCTTGACAGGATTTACGGGCGATAAACGGCGCGCGCTTGGGGTCAATCCCCGCTTTCCATGATGCGCTGCCGCAGGAGCTTCGCGTAACGTGAAGCGGCAGCGTCCAGCCTATGACATTCCTCTGCCGGAGCGAGCGGCCTGGCAGACGTCCACAGTCCGAGCTGGAAGCCCAGGTAGAAAATCTCGAAGAGTGCCTGCAGCTCCGCGCTTACAGCGCGCCTACATCCGTCAGCAACGGCCGCTCGCAGGTCAGCCGCCTCCCCCTGCGACAGGTCGAACTCGATGACCGCGCCTGCAATGTCCCACGCCATATCCTGAGAACCGACGAGATCGTGACCAGCGCTATGATCGAGCGCGTCCGTCTTGAAGTAACCGTGCTCTCCGGCGGCAAGCCATTCCCACGGCTGGAGCCGGTTGTCCGTATCGGTTGGTACGACGAGGCTTTCGTAGCGCCAGGCGTCGGAGATGCGCCGTTTCAGACTGGCCAGCCCCGCCGCGCCCAATGCTTCCTCTGTGTTCACGAGGGCCATCGCGCACAGCTTGGAAAGCGACGCGCCACCCGTTCGCGGCGGCGGCAGGCAGCGCGCGCGGAAGGCCAGATAACGGCCGAGATGGGCGATGAACTCGGCGCGCTCCAACTCTTGCGCTCCGACGTGTGCTGGAACCCACTTCTGGACCAGGAATCCGTGGCAGAGTCCCGCAACGGGCGGCGTGAAGCTGGCTTCGGCGAGAAGCCGCGCCCTGACGAGCTTCCGCTCGCCAATATCGCCGAGGCCGGCGAATTTGACCAGCCATGCGCCGTCGGCCGTATGTGCAAGGAATTTCCGACGCTCGAACCGGTGATCGGCGGGCGGCCAGGCGCTGCGATCTCCAGGAAGAGCCCGCCGCCATGAGCCGCCGGAAAAATCTTCGAGCGGCCGCTCGAGCGGGCCCACGAGATCGGCGACCCAGGACGCGAGCCGGTGCCTCGGGGCGGCCGTCTCCAGGAGCAGCTCATCCATTCCGACGACGTGGCGCGGACGTGCCGCCCACCGCTGCCGGTGGCGTTCGCAAGCCTCCGGCCCCGGGTCTCCTTTGTGTCCCGGAAATAGATGAATGCGCCTGTCGCCGATCGCTTGTTCCTCCAGCCAGTCCGCCACGCTGCCGAACGAACTGCCGGAGAGACCCGGCCCCTCGTCGACGATCGCGAAATCAGCGACCGGATCGCTCAGGAGCTGCCGTCTCAGCTGCGCGCCGATCGCAACTTGCCTTCGGAAAGGGTGACCGGTCGGTCGCACGGTGAACGGAACCCCACCCCCAATCGCGGCGGAGACAACCGCTGAGAGGCTCGTCCCGATCGTTCGAATGCCGATCACTCTTGTGTTCGCAGCGAGTCCGGAACGTCTCGCCGCTTCGATGTAGCTCTCCGGATAGACCGCATAGAAGGCATAGCCCTCCGGCTCCTTTACCGAGAGCGTCAGCGGCCGTCCCAGTTTCCGAAGCAGTGCCGAGGCGCGCTCGGGCACCCTCAGGTCGCCGGCGAAGCCACGATGCCAAGAATGGGAGACCATCCGCGCAACATCCAGTAGGATGCCGCCGGCTGCCTCCTGCAAGGGCGACAAATCGTCCGCTCCCAGGTCCTCGAACTCGAGATCGGCCAACCCCTGCGCCAACTCGCCGAGCGTGAGCAGGATGCCGATAAGCGCCGCATGCCGTTCGACCCCCGGCGGCC
Organism: Sinorhizobium sp.; assembly: GCA_031178305.1. Lineage (GTDB taxonomy): Bacteria > Pseudomonadota > Alphaproteobacteria > Rhizobiales > Rhizobiaceae > Sinorhizobium. Next base: position 3,224 of record JAPSJG010000092.1, on the reverse strand, counting down.
GGCATTCGACCGCGTGAAGCCGGGCGGCGATCGTCTCGCAGAGACTATCGGCGCGCTCGCAACGCTTCGGGTCACCGTAGATCAGCATTCTTCCGCCCCTCTCCCCACGTCTTGAACGCGCAGCCGCGGAATTCGATCCCCGCAATACGTGCCGTCTAAGGAACCATTCCGCCGCGCGAGGGTTTGGCAAGCATTGTAGATGCTTTGTGGGAGTAGCGGAGATGGGATCGAATGCCGTTCGTATCGCGCTTGTGGGCGTCGGAAACTGCGCATCCTCGCTCGTCCAGGGGATCGCCTATTATCGCAACGCCAAGCAGGACGAACCGGTTCCCGGCCTGATGCATGTCGATCTCGGCGGCTACCATATCCGCGATATCGAGGTCTGCGCCGCCTTCGACGTTACCGCCTCCAAGGTCGGCCGGGACATCGCGGAAGCGATCTATGCCCCTCCCAACAACACGTTCCGTTTCGCCGACATCGGTTCGACAGGGGTTACGGTTCAGCGAGGCCGGACGCTGGACGGGATCGGACGATACCTGCGCGAGGAGGTCGAAGAGTCCGATGAGCCGGCAGTCGACGTCGCAAAAGTCCTGCGCCAATCCGAAGCGGATGTTCTGGTCTCCTATCTGCCCGTCGGCTCGGAAGTCGCCACGCGCTGGTATGCAGAGCAGGCGCTTGCCGCCGGCTGCGGCTTCGTCAACTGCATTCCCGTCTTTATCGCTTCCGATAGAACCTGGCAGAAGAAGTTCGCCGACCATGGACTGCCGCTGATCGGCGATGACATCAAGAGCCAGGTCGGGGCGACGATCGTGCATCGGCTACTTGCAAATCTCTTTCGCGAACGGGGCGTGAGGATCGACCGCACCTATCAACTCAATTTCGGCGGCAATACCGATTTCCTCAACATGCTGGAGCGCGAGCGGCTCGAATCCAAGAAGATCTCGAAGACCCAATCCGTCGTCAGCCAGCTGGACGTTCCGCTGGCGCCCGGGGACATCCATGTCGGACCCAGCGACCATGTGCCCTGGCTTGCCGACCGCAAGTTCGCCTATATCCGCGTGGAAGGCACGACATTCGGCAACGTGCCCCTCAACATCGAGCTCAAGCTCGAAGTCTGGGATTCGCCCAATTCTGCCGGTGTCGTCATCGATGCGGTTCGCTGCGCGAAGCTCGCCATGGACCGCAAGATGGGGGGCCCGCTGATCTCGCCGTCCAGCTATTTCATGAAGTCTCCGCCGCGGCAATTCACCGACGCGGAAGCGCGCCGGCGTCTGGAGGAATTCATTTCTGGGACGACGGATAGTGCACTCCTGGGGGCGGCCGAGTGACGACGACTTTTCTTCTGGTCAGGCACGCCGCTCATGACAGGATCGGAAACTTCCTCGCCGGTCGGGCCCAAGACGTGTCGCTCGGCATTGAAGGTCGCAAGCAGGCTCAGCGCCTGGCGGCTCGCCTTGCCCGCGAGAAAATCGACTTGATCTACGCCAGCCCACGCAATCGGACACAGGAGACGGCGGCCGCGATTGCAGCCGCCTCACAGATTTCAGAGGTGAAAACCGCCGATGCTCTCGACGAGGTGGACTTCGGCGATTGGTCCGGAAAGCCGTTCGAGGTCCTCAATGCGGACCCACATTGGCGTCGATGGAATTGCATACGAAGCATGGTGCGCGCCCCGGGCGGCGAAACAATGCTCGACGTTGAACGGCGAATGATGGAATTCGTCGAACGGCTGGCAGAGCAAAATATCGGCGGGAGCATCGTTCTCGTCAGCCACGCCGATGTGCTCAAGGCCTTTGTCTGCCATGTTCTCGGCCTTCCGGCCGACGCCTGGCCTCGCTTCGAGATCGCGCCCGCTTCCATTTCTGTCGTCGCGGCAGGCGACTGGGGAGCGAAGATCCTGAGCTTGAACGAGAATGTGCCGTAACCGCGGCCGCACGGTAGGTAGCTGCACCGTTTTCTAGACAATCCGGCCGACCTTTTCGGCAAATCGGAGGTACTGATGATCGAAGCCGCAATGATCTGGAACGAGCCCAACAACAAGTCGCATTGGGATCCGGAGGTCGACCCCGACTGGAGCCGCTTTGCCCATATGGCGAAACTCGCCGGGGCTGCAATCGGGGAGGTCAATTCGGGCATCACCCGCGTGCTGGGGGGCATTTCGCCCATCGATCCGGACTTCCTGGCCTTGATGAAATCCTATGGCGTTCTCGATAATATCGACGCTGTGGCGGCGCACGGTTTTCCACTCGACTGGAACCTTTGGCAGATCCAGGAATGGCCGCAGAAGCTCGACGAGCTGCGGAGCGTGACCGACCTGCCGATATGGGTCAGCGAGGTCGGCGTCTCGACCTTCGGCGCCGAGGAGGTGCAGCTTTGGGGACTGAAGAGGACCGCCGAACTCCTCAGGGGCAGAGTCGAGCGGATCCAGTGGTATAGCCTCTATGACCTGCCGCGTGCCTGGCCGGCGACGACACGGCACAAGGAAGCGGAGGGATCCTCCTATTATCGACATTTCTACATGGGGCTCTTGCGCGAGGACGGCACGCCGAAGCCGGCGCTCCAGGAGTTTGCCCGGCACACGCCGGAAATGGGGCTCATGCAGTGGTTCCATTTCGAGGACCCGCGGCTTGATGACGCCGTCGCGTGGATGAAGCGTCTCGGTGTCCGCTATTTGCGAACCGGACTGTCGTGGGCGGATCGTTTTCGGCCCAAGGCGCTGGACTGGTTCGACCGCCAGATGGAGGCGCTCGACGATTTCGATGTGACGGTCACCTTCTGCTTCACACCGGAGCACAGGGGGCTTGCCCCGCACCATACCAGCGCGCCTATCGTGCCGGAGGAATTCGCTGAATTCTGTGCGGAGATGATCGACCGTTACGCGCCGTCGGCCGCCCAGCTGCCTCTGTCGCCGCACCAAGCCGATGCAGCTAGCGCGGGATGAGGAAAAGTCAGCGCGGTTTTCCGCCCGCATTCCGCGTTGACATGCAGCAATTTAAAAGTGCTACGCGACCTTTGCGCTTCTTATCAGACGCGGCGCTGTCGATCGATTACGTTTATGATCTTAGGTCGATCCGACCTAAAGTCATCGTGATCTAAAGAACCTGCCGATCCAGCCCCGCGCATAGGTCACTCCCTGGTAAAGAGCGAGCATCGTCGAAGCCCATCGAATATAGAGCTGAGGCATACGCAATGTCCTGGCGCACCAGAAAATGCGGTGACTCTGC
>JAPSJG010000091.1 GCA_031178305.1 Sinorhizobium sp. | reverse complement strand
CGCATTTTGTGGATGTCCCGGCGGACAGCCTTCTCCATCGCCTCGAAGCGCCTGACGTCAGGATCGGAGGCAATCTTGAGCAGCGCCGACTTTGAGCGCATCCGCCAGAGCATGCGATAGAGCAGTGCGAAGCGCTCGGGATTGCTGTGGCAGAAGACGGTTTCGGCGCGCTCGACGAACTCGCGAGACACGGTGAGGGTCGCGGCGGGGCGGGTTGGTTGCGCTACTGTTTGGTGCCGCCCCCCCTTACACTCTTCCCTCAAAGACGGGGAGATACCGCCGGCGTCGCCGCCAATCTCCCACGCCACCTCTTCCGGTCGCACACCGGCGACCGCCAAGCGACGGGCGACGTCCCGCCAGCCGGCAAAGCCCGTTTGGTAGGCCAAACGCACTGTGTAGGGGGCAAGGCCGAAAAGCGCGTTCTGCATGGTTAAAACAGCGAAAGCTGCTCGCAGGAGGAGGAGACAATCTTCTCGCGCAGCGCGGGCTGATCGGTCAGCCCTCCCGGTGACCATCCCTCAGCGACGATGAAGGGCCCGACCTTAGCGACGGAGTGGCAAAGCCGCCCCAGGTCTTCAAGGCGCAGGCGGCGGTATCTGCGCGTTTCCAGAATACGCGTGACGACCTTCGCGCCGAGACCGGGCACACGCAGCAGCGCTTCACGGTCCGCTCGGTTCACGTCAACTGGAAATATGGCGCGGTGCCGGAGCGCCCAGGCGAGCTTGGGGTCGATCTCGAGGTCGAGCATTCCGTCGGGCCGTCCATCCAGAATTTCGCTCTGCGCAAAGCCGTAAAAGCGCATCAGCCAGTCGGCTTGGTAGAGCCGATGTTCGCGCATCAACGGCGGCTTTTTCAGCGGCAGCGAAGACGAGGCGTCAGGGATCGGGCTGAAGGCGGAATAGTAGACGCGGCGCAGGCGATAGCTGCCGTAGAGCCGGGCGCTGGCCTGCAGGATGCCGGCGTCGGGCGTTGCATCCGCTCCTATGATCATTTGCGTGGACTGCCCGCCAGCCGCGAAACGCTGGCGCTTTCTCGTTTTCAGAGTCGGTTCGGACTTCTCCTCAATCTTCGAGCGCAACGCCGCCATGGATAACCTGATCGTTTCCGGGCGCTTTTCGGGCGCAAGCTTTTTCAAACCTTCGTCGGTAGGTAACTCGATGTTGATCGAAAGACGGTCGGCATAACGGCCCGCCGCATCGAGCAATCCGTGAGAGCATTCAGGAATTGTTTTCAGGTGGATGTAGCCAGCGAAGTTCTCCTCCTCGCGCAGCCGGCGGGCCACTTCGACGAGTTCGCCCATGGTCTCGTCGGGCGAGCGGATTACGCCCGAGGACAGGAACAAACCTTCGACATAGTTGCGCTTGTAGAAGGTGACGGTCAGCTTTACGACCTCATCGACCGTGAAGCGAGCCCGGGGGACGTTCGAGGACGAGCGGTTTATGCAATAGCTGCAGTCGTATATGCAGAAATTGGTGAGAAGGATCTTCAGCAGCGAGATGCAGCGGCCGTCCGGCGCATAAGAATGGCAAATGCCCATGCCCTCGGTGGAGCCAATTCCGCCCGAGCTGCGCGAATTTCGTTTCGCGGTGCCGGAGGAGGCGCAGGAGGCATCGTATTTCGCCGCGTCCGAAAGGATAGCCAGCTTGTCGCGTGTGCATAGTTTTACCATGTGTTCATGATATGTTCTTAGCGGCGAAACGTCAACAGACTGAGTGCCGGCGACCGCTGTCGCCTGGCATTTAATTAGCTTCATCCTCAAACTCTGTGATTCAGCGACAGCATTCTCGCCCTCATCAGTTCTGGGCCGGCGCAACCGTACATTGCTCGTTTCAGCATCTTGACGCAGGTCAGGCCGTGCTCGCCTCGAAGCATCTCGTCGGTGATCAATTGAAGTCAGGCACGCTCTTGCGGCTGTCGGACATGGATTTACCGGGGCCAACCTACTGGGCGGTTTTCCTCACGAGCCATCCGGCGAAAGAACGGCTGATGAAGCTACTGGATTGGTTTCGGAAACACGCTTGAAGATCATAGATGCTGATTGTCGTGCCGTCGCGCGCTAGGTCGGAGGCAGTTGGAAGCCGCAATGCCGAGGACGATCAATATGACGCCACCAAGCCGCATCAGATTGATCGGCTCAGCCAGCAGGACCGCTCCACCGTCGCGTCAAAAGATTATCCGCGGGCGCCGAATGCGGCAATATGATAAGATCAGAACGCAATGTCCAATGCGATCGCTATGAGACGATCGCGAGCGTGTCGAGCATCGTCCAACCTGTCGTCGCGACCCGGAGTATCGAACTGCTCCGCCGGCGACCATTTTCCGAATTGCTCCAGAAGCGACGCGATATCAACCGCTGTTACGTCGTCACGCAACACACCGGAGCCATGGCAGCGATTGACAAGCAGGCCAACAAGTTCGTCTGAGCGTGTCACCTTAACGCCATCACCTGACCGCAATGGGGCCAAGATCCACCCCCGAACGCAATTACCGCGCGGATGTACTCGACCAAACCTTTCCAAGGATCCTCGTGCGCCATGCCAGCGTCACGCATCCCCATCAAGCTCTTGATAGGAATTGAACTGTTGACCCGTTTACGCCGCTTTAAGCTGCTGGCGACATTCCGGATTTGCCCGCCTTTGGTGCAAGCGAGGCCCGCCCGTGCAAATGGGCGCACTCCACCTACGTTATGGCTCTAACGGCCTGTTGCAAGTGCCTCAAGCTCTCTCGCGCGACCTCCCCGGGTTCGGCACCGCGGCGGCCGAAACCAGTTTCGACGGTAACATGACCGGTATAATTCGCCGTCACGAGTGCCTCCATGCGAGGCACCCAATCCGTAGTGCCTTCACCGATGGCCTGTCGCTGCGTGTCCGCCATGTGGATGTTGACGAGGTCGGCGCCCATCTCCGCGACATAGACCGCGAAATTCCCGCCTTCGAAATCCATGTGGAATGTGTCGAACATCAGCTTCACGTTCGGTGTGCCGACTGCCTCCATCATGCGGCGCGCATCGGCCGGCGTGTCGATGAGGTTGGTATCCGATGTGGTCGGCTCGATGGCAATGGCGATGTCCCTGGCCTGCGCATGGTTGGCGATCTGGCGCAGGCATTCGGTGCTGTAGTCCCAGCCGGTTTCCAGCGACATGCCCTGCGCCCGCCAGCCGCCGATGTATAGGACCATGCCGGCGCCGAGATCGGAGGCCAGATCGATTATGTCGATGTAATGCGATACCGTCGCCTCGCGCTCCGCCCTCAACGACGAGCAGGGATTGCAGCCGAAGCCGCCGCCGATGGCGGGGAGGAGCGCGGAAATCTCCAGTCCCTCGCCGCTGGCGATCGCGCGGATTTCCTGCCGCCGGTCCTTCGCCAGATGCTGCGGCCAGGCGTGGGGCGCGCAACAGCCGATCTCCACGGCATCGTAGCCGGCCTCGGCGATCGAGCGTATCGTCTCGTCCAGCGTGTAGGTGGGCAGGAAGGTAGGGAAGCTGCTGTAGGCAAAAGTATTGAACGCGAATTTCATGGGATGGGTGTCCTTCGGCTGTCTCGCCAGGCCGCGCGCGACGGAGGGTTCGAGGGATCAGGCCGCGATCGGCGCCGCCATGGCGCCGGTCATGATCGCCACCGCATCGGACATTGAATAGTCCTTCGGCGAGATGACCGCCGCGCGCCGGCCCAGACGATGGATGTGGATGCGGTCGGCGACCTCGAAGACATGCGGCATGTTGTGGCTGATGAGAACGATCGGTACGCCGCGGGCCCGCACCTTGAGGATGAGATCGAGCACCTTGCGCGATTCCTTCACGCCGAGCGCGGCCGTCGGCTCGTCCATGATAATGACCTTGCTGCCGAAGGCGGCGGCGCGCGCGACGGCAACACCCTGCCGCTGGCCGCCCGAAAGCGTCTCCACCGGCTGCTGGATGTTCTGGATCGTCAGGAGGCCGAGTTCCGCGAGCTTCGCGCGGGCGATGTCGTTCATCGCCTGCCGGTCGAGCTGATGGAACAGCTTGCCGAAGAGGTTCGGACTGTAGATTTCCCGGCCGAGAAACATGTTGTCGCTGATCGACAGGGCGGGTGAAAGCGCGAGCGTCTGGTAGACGGTTTCGATGCCGGCCTTGCGCGCCTCGATGGGCGAGGAGAACGAGATCGGCACGCCATCCAGGCGTATTTCGCCGCTATCGGGACGAATGGCGCCCGACAGCGCCTTGATGAGGCTCGACTTGCCCGCGCCGTTGTCGCCGATGACAGCGAGGATTTCGTCGGGCATTAGGTCGAATTCGCCATTGTCGATCGCAACCACGCGGCCATAGCGTTTCATCAGGCCGCGGGCGCTGAGAACGGGGGTGACTTCGGTGTTCATGCGGAAACCTTTCTGATCCACTGGTCGACGGCGACGGCGATGATGATCAGCCAGCCGATGGCGAAGAGCTGCCAGAGAACGTCGACGCCGGCGATGCGCAGACCGGACTGGAAGACGCCGACGATGAGCGCGCCGACCAGCGGCCCGAGGATCGAGCCGCGCCCGCCGAACAGCGAGATGCCCCCGATCACGACGGCAGTGATGGACTGGAGATTGCCCTCGAAGAAGCTGGTGGGCGACACCGCGCCGACGCGGCCAATGGCCGACCAGCCGGCAAGCGCGCAGATGAAACCGGCCACCGCATAGACCGAGATGAGCACGCGATCGGTGCGGATGCCGGCGAGTTCCGCCGCTTCCTTGTCGTCGCCGACGGCATAGATATGCCGGCCCCAGGCGGTGCGCGTCAGCGCATACCAGAGCACGAGAAAGACGGCGACGAACAGGAGCGAGCCGTAGCTGATCTTCGTTCCGAAGACTGACAGGCTCTCGCCGAAGACCTTCAGGATGGGCGCCGTCTGGTCGATTTCGCTACCCCGAATCGACTGCGCGCCCGACAGATAAAGATTGAGCGCATAGAAGACGTTCCAGGTGCCGAGCGTGGCGATGAACGGCGGCAGCTTTACGCGGGTGACGAGGAAACCGTTCATCAGGCCGATGCCGGTGCCGACGAGAAACGAGATAAAGAGCGATGGGATGGGCGGCCAGCCGAGCTTGACCGCCAGATTGCCCGCCACGACCGAGCTCAGCACCATGATGGCGGCCACCGAGAGATCTATGCCGGCCGTGAGGATGACCAGGCTCTGGGCGACGGCGAGAATGCCGATGATCGAGACCTGCTGGACGATCAGCGACATGTTGTAGGGCGCGAAGAATTTGCTGCCGGCGAAGAGACCGAAACCGATCAGCGATACCGCCAGCACGATGAGCGGCACGAAAGTGGGGTAGCTGTGCAGGAAACGCTGGAGCTTCTGCACCGGGCCGATCGCGTCGGTATCGAATTGCGCAAAGCCGCCCGCGGGCTCTGCCGCTGCATCGGCGTCTACCGCCTTGTCGGCCAGCGCGTCGAGATTGTTCGTCATGGTTTATATCCCCATGTGGCCGGGAATGGGGCGGGCGGGTGACCGCCCACCCCGCGGCTTGCCCTGGGAGTGGCAGGCGAAATGTCGTTAGAGAGTGCGGGCGCTAGCGCCGCATCAGCCCCAGCACTTCTTCAGGCCTTCATCGGCGGTGATCGACGGCAGGCCGTCGACGGGCCGGTCGGTGATCAGCTCAACGCCGGTGTTGAAAAAGTCGAGGCCGGGCGTCGGCTCCGGCTTCTTGCCGCTGTCGGCAAAGGCCTTAATCGCCTCGATGCCCATGGAGGCCATCAGCAGCGGGAACTGCATCGACGTGGCGCCGATCACGCCTTCCTTGATGTTCTGTACACCCGGGCAACCGCCGTCAATGGAGACGACCGTCACGTCCTTCTCGCGGCCCGCGGCCTTGATCGCCTCATAGGCGCCGGCAGCCGTCGGCTCGTTGATCGTGTAGACGAGGTTGATCTCGGGATCGATCTGCAGCAGGCTTTCCATGCCTGTGCGGCCGCCCTCTTCGTTGGCGTTGGTCACGGCATTGCCGATGATGCGCGGATCATCCTCATCGCCGATATCGGTCGGGTTCTTGATGTCGATGCCGAAGCCGGACAGGAAGCCCTGGTTGCGCATGTAGTCGACGGTGATTTCCTGCGCGTTGAGGTTCAAAAGCGCGATCTTGGCATCTTTGGCGGCATCGCCGAGCTTGCCGGCCGTCCATTTGCCGACGAATTCACCGGCCTTGAAATTGTCCGTCGCGAAGGTGGCGTCAGCCGCGTTCGCCGGATCGAGCGGCGTGTCGAGCGCGATGGTGAGCAGGCCAGCCTCGCGTGCCTTCGTGATGATCGGCACGAGCGCGCTGGAATCGTTCGGCGTCAGAAGAATGCCCTTCGCGCCGCTGGCGATGCAGGATTCGATGGCGGCGATCTGCGTGTCGGCATCGCCGTCCTGCTTGCCGGCGAAGGTCAGAAGCTCGATGCCGAGTTCGGCGGCCTTGGCGCTGGCGCCTTCCTTCATCTTGACGAAGAAGGGGTTGATCTCGGTCTTCGTGACCAGGCAGGCGGTGATCTTTTCCTGTGCCTGGACCGGCGGGGCGAAGGCGACGGACGCCAGAAGAGCGCCAAAGGCGGCGCGAGCAAGAGTCGAATGCATTTCATCCTCCCATGAAGCAGGGGCCTCCCCTGCGAATGTTGTGCGGACAGGCGCTCTCCCTAGCGCCCCGCCGGCAAGGACTGCCCTTCGGCCGGCGACGGGAATGCAAGCACCGATGGCCGACCTTGTCAATATTTACCTCGGTATGATTTATAAATAGGCTATTTGGGTGCGGCTCTTACACTGGTGCAATCAACGGTGTGAACCGAAATGCCCCTCAAGTGTCTGAATAATGGCGATAAAAGAGAAAGGTCTCGCTGAAATTTGTTGCCCGTTTTTATGTATCCAAGCCAATGTTCACCAACCTAAAAACTTCCGCATGATTTATTATTGACGGCGCAGCTGTTGCTCCTCATACTTCGCTCACATCGAAGGTGCGACGCGCAGCCAGTTGGTGTGCGAGGCAAAGCGATATAAATTCGCGTCGGCGCAACGCGCATGACGGGAGGTGCAGTGAAGATGTTGAGCACGGATAAGGCAGTCGGCGATGCCGGCGAGCGGCTGGATACCAGCCGGGGCACGAACCAGACCGGCGTGAAGCTCTATAATGAGCGGCTCGTGCTTTCGCTCGTGCGCACGCACGGTCCGCTGTCGAAGGGCGAGATTTCGCGTATGACCGGGCTTTCCGCGCAGGCCAGCTCCGTCATCATGAAACAGCTCGAGATGGACGGCCTTCTGGTGCGCGGCGAGCCGCAGCGCGGCAAGGTGGGCCAGCCCTCGATTCCGATGGCTCTCAATCCGGAAGGCGCCTTCTCCGTCGGCTTCAAGATCGGCCGGCGCTCCGCTGATCTCGTGCTGATGGACATGGTCGGCACGCCGCGCCAGATGATCCGCACGACCTTCGCCTATCCAACGCCGGCGCTGCTGAAGCAGTTCTTCCAGACGAGCCTCGAGACGATCACCGACAACATGACGCGCATCCAGTTCAGCAGGGTACGTGGCGTGGGCATCGCCGCGCCGTCGGAAATGTGGAGCTGGGAAGAGGAAGTCGGCGCGCCGCATGACGTGGTCGATGCCTGGCGCAACTTCGATCTCAAGGCCGAAGTCGCGCAGCTCTGCGACTGGCCGGTCCATTTCTACAACGACGCCACGGCGGCCTGCGCGGCCGAGCTCGCCTTCGGCGAGGGCGGCAGATATCCGGATTTCCTCTACATCTTCTTCGCCACCCTGGTCGGCGGCGGCGTGGTGCTGGACGGCAGCCTCTATCCCGGCCGCCGCGGTTATGCCGGCGCGATCGGTTCGGCGCCGGTTTCCACGCCGGAGGCTGGCAAGCCGCCGAAACGGCTGATCCAGTGTGCCTCCATCTATCTCCTGGAGCGGATGATCCGCGACAGCGGCGGCGATCCGAGCCTCATCTGGCACAACAACAAGGACTGGAGCGCGCTGGGCGAGGTCGTCGACCAATGGGTGGAGCAGGCAACTGACAGCCTCGCGCTGGCGATCGGCAGCGCAATCTCCGTCATCGACTTCCACAATGTGGTGATCGACGGCGGCTTCCCGCCGGACGTGCGGGCGAAGGTGGTGGCGCGCACGCGCCACAAGCTCGCCGCCATGGACGTGCAGGGCGTGGCGCCGGTGGAGATCGTGGAGGGGAGTATCGGCAGTGACGCCCGCGTGCTGGGAGCGGCAAGCCTGCCTCTGCTGGCCGAATATGCGCGGCACCGGGACCTGCTTTTCAGTTGACCGCGCGGCGCGGGAGCGCCTTGCGGGCAGGAACATCGACAGACAACGAATGGGGCGCCCGTTTTACGGGTGCGGGGAGGGTTTGCGTGCTTATCGGAATCGACTGGGGTGGAACGAAGATCGAGGGCGTGGCGATGGAGCCGGACGGGCGCGAGCTTCTGCGCCTGCGCCAGGACACGCCGCGTCATGATTATTTCGGCTGCATCCGCATGATCAAGGAGATGATCGAGGGGCTGGAAACACAGACAGGCTGCAGCGGCTCGGTCGGCATCGGCATCCCCGGCTCGCTCGAACCCGTCAGCCGTCTCGGCAAAGGGGCGAGTTCCACCTGGCTGCTCGGCCGGCCGGTGGAGAAGGACCTCAACGACATCATCCAACGCGAGTTGCGCATCGAAAACGATGCCGACTGCTTTGCCGCCTCGGAAGCGGTCGATGGCGCGGGGGCGGGCCACAACGTCGTCTTCGCCGTCATCCTCGGATCGGGCGCGGGGGCGGGTATCGCGATCGGCGGAAAGGCGCATCACGGCCCCAACAACAGCGGCGGCGAATGGGGCCACAATCCCCTGCCCTTTCCCGATGTCACGGAGCTCTCCGGGCGTCCGTGCTATTGCGGCCGCCATGGCTGCATGGAGACCTGGGTGTCTGGCCGTGCCTTCGAGGCGGAATATACCCGCCACACCAACGAGGAGTTGAAGGCCCGCGCGATCATCGAGAAGAAGCGGGCCGGCGACCGGCTTTGCGGCCTGCTCTGGGACCGTTATATCGACCGTGTCGCGCGCGGTCTTGCAACGGTTGTCAACACGCTCGATCCGGACGTGCTGGTCATGGGTGGCGGCATGTCGAATGTCGACGAGCTCTATGACGACCTGCCGCCGGCGCTCGCCAAGCGCGCATTCTCGACGGTATTCCACACCCCCATCAAGCGGGCGGTACACGGTGATTCCAGCGGCGTGCGCGGCGCGGCCTGGCTTTGGCGCGATTGAAAGGAAAATCCGATGACCAATTCCACACTCGCCGAGCGGTATGACTTCGCGCTGACGCTGATCCGCGATGCCGGCGACCTGGCCCATGGCTACTTCCGCCAGCGCGACAGCCTGACGATCAAGAGCAAGGGCGTCCAGGACATGATCAGCGAGGCTGACCTGAACACCGAACTTCTCATCAAGGAGCGGCTTGCGGCCGGTTTTCCGGAGGACGCCTTTTTCGGCGAGGAAACCGGCATCTCCACCTATGCGCCGGGTCAGGGCATCTGGGTCGTCGATCCGATCGACGGTACGCAGCCGTTCATTTCAGGCCTGTCAAGCTGGTGCGTGTCGATCGCCTTCGTGCAGGACAACGAACTGCAGTTCGGCATGGTTTATGCGCCGGCCCGCGACGAGCTCTTTGCCGGCGGCATCGATTTCCCGGCCACGCTGAACGGCAGGCCCGTCGAGCGCCATTCCGGCCGCTCGGTGCGCGAAGGCATCTGCGGCGTGGGCTATTCGCCACGCGTGAAACCGGATGAATTCCTGCCGATGTTCGGCCGCCTGCTCCAGGCCGGCGGCATGTTCTACCGCGAGGGCTCAGGCGCGCTGACCCTGTGCTACGTCGCGAGCGGCCGCCTTCTCGGCTATATCGAGCCGCATATCAACTCCTACGATTGCCTCGGCGCCATCGCCGTCATTCGTGCCGCCGGCCTAAAGACCAATGACTTTCTTGCCTACGACGGGCTGAACAAGGGCAATCGTGTCATCGCCGGCAACGACGCTGTCTATGCGGCACTTCTTGAAATCTATGGCGGCTGACCGATGAAGGAGACCGCCTTCCGTGCCGGGCGCACCTACGACGCCTTTCTGTTCGACATGGACTGCACGCTTCTCGATTCAACCGGAGTGGTGGAGCGCGTCTGGGGTCGCTGGTGCGCGCGTCACGGCTTCGACCCCGCCGTGTTCATCCCGACAATCCACGGCGTGCGGGCGATCGACGTCATCACGCCGCTCGCGCTACCGGTGTTGATCCGCGCCGGGAAGCGATTGTGATACAGGACGAGGAACTGAAAGATGTTGAGGGCATAAGGCCGGTGCCGGGCGCCATCGAATTCCTGAGGGCCCTGCCGCGCGATCGCTGGGCGATCGTCACCTCCGCGCCTATCGAGCTTGCGCGCAAGCGCATGGCCGCGGCCGGTGTCGCTGCGCAGTTAATCGGGTTTATCCTCAAGTTCTGCCAATTTGCGATACTGCGGCGCTCGTATCCGGTCCGCCTTGCAATCTCGCTGTAGACCCTAGCACATGATCCTGAATCTTCAAGCAAATCCAATAGGATCAGCCCACTTTCGTCGGCCGCTTTACGACGTTCCGTTTAACCCGAGTCCAGTCGATACCGGCCAGCAAAAGCGAGAACTCTT
>JAPSJG010000531.1 GCA_031178305.1 Sinorhizobium sp. | reverse complement strand
CGACCTTGGCCCGTAAAAGTGCCGCCTGCCCCTTGACCGCGCCGCCGCTCGACGCCCGGGCGGGTCCCGACAAACGATCGATAAAGGCAAAGCTCTCGACGCCGGCCGTGAGGACGCAATGGCCGAACGACAGCGGCCGTCCGTCGGCGAGCATAAGCCGTCCCGTTTCGGGATCGATCGATGCAACCTCCGCGCCCTCTTCGATCCGCACGTTCGGATAGGCGGCGAGCGCTACGCGGAGCGCCGTAAGGAGGCTTCGCGGCGCGACCCGCGCGGCAAGCGTATCGTGCACGACCCCGAAGGGTGCTGCTTGGGCAGCCGGCCAATTGCCAGCTTCGGTGTCCTTGACATGCCACTGGAAGCGCCGGTCACCCGCGATCCAGTGGCGCGCGGCATCCGCCTCGTGGCCGAGCGCAATGTCGCGCAGATGCGGCTTGCTAAGCGGCATGAGGCGCCCGGAGCGGCGATAGCCCGCTGACCGACCGGTCTCCGCCTCGAGCCGCGTGATCTCGCTCTCGAGCGAGACCAGGGCATCGAATTGGAACTGTTTCTTCGCATTCCAGCGGTCGGGCATATGCGGCATCAACGCGCCGAGAAGCCCGCCGCTCGCCCCCGCGCCGGTGTTCTTGCGTTCGAGGAGGCGCGTCTCGATGCCGGCGCGGCCGGCGATCACGGCGGCCCAGAGCCCCATGATTCCGCCGCCGACGATCAAGACTTCGCTCATCGATTGACCTTATCCGATTGGCCGACTATCCGCATGGAGATGACAAAAAACGATCGCCGCCAAAACCAGCCGCCATCACGGCGAAACCTCGAGTGGCACGGGGGCGATATGCCCTATTCGGTGGAGTTTGGCGATCACTTTTATTGCCGCACCGACGGGCGGCTCGAATGCGGCAATGTCTTCCTTGCCGGCAACCGATTGCCGGAGCGCTGGCGGGCGGGCGGTGCGTTTACGATCGGCGAACTCGGCTTCGGCACGGGGCTCAATTTCTGCGAGACCTGGCGGCAATGGAAGCGGGCCGGGGCCGCCGACCGCCGCCTGCACTTCGTATCCTTCGAGCTTTTTCCCATGCGAGCCGCGGAAATCGAACGGGCGTTGTCCCACTGGCCGGAAATCGATGCCGAACGGCAGGCGCTCGTCGAAAACTGGCCGGACGACCCGGCCGGACAGGTCGGCGTCGATTTCGGCGACGTGCGGCTGACGGTGATCTGCGGTCCTGCGATCGAGGGCGTCTCCGCCTCGCCGGAGCGGTTTGACGCGTGGTATCTCGACGGCTTTGCGCCGTCGCGCAATCCGGACATGTGGTCCGAGGAATTGATGCAACTCGTATTCGACCGGACCGTGCCGGGGGGCACCTTCGCGACCTATGCCGCGGCCGGCTTCGTCCGGCGCAATCTTGCCGCTGCCGGCTTCATCGTCGAACGCCTGCCGGGCTTTGCCGGCAAGCGGGAGATGCTGCGCGGTGACAAGACGTGAAGTCAGTGCCTACGGCCCAGAGCCGCATTCACCAGCGCATCGAAGTCCGGCTTTCAGAGCAATGTGCTTCCACGATCAAGGATCGAAATTGCCATCGCGGCGAAGCGCGTCACAACTAGTGCTGACCAGGCCTAGCCCGGGAAAACCACGGACTTGACCGTCGCGATCAGTTGGTCGGTCGGCACCGCTACGCAGTTGCGGTCGATTTCGGCGACGGTCCTTTCCTTGACCTGATGCGAAAGCAGCTTCCTGAGATCTCCGAGCGTCCTCGGAGCAGCGCAGATCACCAGGTTTTCGAAGGCGTTCTCCAGCGCGTAGTGGTCGATTTTTTCGGCGATCTCCACGGCGAAGCGGTGCTGTTCCTCGCGGACCGGATCACTGCTGTATTCCATGGCAGAACGGCCATGGCCGACCGACGAATGGCTGCGGCCAGGCTTGTCGGCCATGATTTCCCGAGCACGTTTGGCTTCGATCTGGTACGTCTCCTCTATCGGGTGCTGACGTTCGTCCTTCAGCAGATTGACGTCCTTAACGATGCGCGCCGCGTTGCCGTCGGCCGCCAGTATCCAAATCCGGTTCCGCACTACTTTTCCCCTTGTGTCCTGGTTGGCAAATAGGGTCGGCGGGAAACGGAACGGTTGAAACCGCGTCAGGGTTCCCTATCACCGATGGTCCATTCGCCCGGTTATCATGCGGCTTGGCTACACACGGGCAAGATAGGCATCGAAGCTACGCTCCGGCGTTGGCTCGTATCGCTGGCGTTCCGTCTGCAGCGAAACGATCCTGTCGACCCGGAAGTCGCGAAATTCCTGGCGCAATTCGCACCAGGCCGTCAGCAGCCAATGATGCCCGAAAATACTGAGGCCGAGCGGCCAAATTGTACGCTCCGACGTTTGTTCTGCAAGGCTTTCATAGGTAATGCGCAGCTTTCGCTGCCCGGCGATGGCCGAGCGGATCTCGCCGAGCGATGCCGGAGGGTCGGGCTGGAGCGCGGAGCGAAAGGC